>JAKAVI010000212.1 GCA_021817355.1 Pseudomonadota bacterium
TCACGGCGCGCGCATGATGGTGGCAGACCCAGCGGTACGGTTGGTGTTCTTCCAGCTGGGTGGCTGGGACACCCACGTCAACCAGGGGGCAGCCCAAGGGCAGCTGGCAGGGCACCTAAAGGGCCTCGCCGACGGCTTGCTGGCGTTGCACAGCGGTTTGGGATCGATCTGGAGCCAGACGGCCGTGCTGGTGATTTCGGAGTTCGGGCGCACCGCTCACGAGAACGGCGACCGCGGCACCGACCATGGCCATGGCAATGTCCATTGGCTACTGGGCGGTCAGCTTTCGGGGGGCAAGGTCTATGCGGACTGGCGCGGACTGGCGCCGGAGGCGCTCCATCAAGAACGAGATCTGCCGGTGACGACCGACTTCCGCAGCCTGATCGCGCTCGTCCTGGCACGTCATTTGAAGCTTTCAGCGGATGCCCTCAAAAATGTCCTACCGGGCTTCACACCCGATTACCGTAACATCGCCGGGCTGCTACCCGCATAATCTGGGGTCGTACATCTCACCCAGCCAGGTGCCGCTCGCTCTCGCCCTGCGCCAAAGTTCGCCCCAAGCCGCACGACCAATCCTGTCTGCGGGTCCGTTAACAGGCGCAGGGAGCCTTGGATCAAGCGGATGACCAGCCGGACGCAAGCCTTGTTCAAGCCCCGATGGACGCCTCAGGGTGCTGCTAGGGAAAAGCCTTGCGTCTCGGCCCGTTTTGCCGCCGTCCGGGCCTCAATGAGGGGGGCTGCAAGGCCCTCTCTGTTTGCAGCTGCTCGGTCTCGGCGATGGGCTCGAACCGGTTCTGAAGATGCGTGTGTTTAAGGCCTTCCACCGCCATACCGCCGATGAAGGTGCTGCGCCTCTCCGGGTTGTCCTTGGCGTCTAACAACTTGGCCTATCGGAGCCCCTGAATTGCCGACCGGATATAATAATTCGATCTGCGCGCGATCACCTGTGGCCGCAGCCAAGCGCACGTTGCGGCCCACCAAACCTATCCGGGAGTGTACCGATTTATCCGCCCTCCCCTGGAGGGACCGCGTGGGGACGCCGCTGGATGCGGCATAATTAGAAGCCAATACCACGCCATACGATTGTGTTGGTCAGAAAATGTGCACAACCGTCACCGTGGCGATGAACGCGTTACCAAGCCCGACGCCTTTTCCGTCTGTAAGAAAAACTCGAACCTGACACGTGCAGCGCTCAAAGCCCTCATCGAGCACCAGAGCGCTGTGGATCCGCGCCGGCTTGGGATGCCGGAGAACGAAATAATATACCTTGCTATATCAGGCGCTTGGAGTAACTCTGCCGCAAGATCCCACATCAATGACTGTATGCACCGCATAATCCTTTCTGGAACTACGGACGGAAGCTATGAGCAACGCAATCGGATCGGGTGATCTTGTTCTATGCGTTAATGCCGGACCCAACCATATTACGGGCGAGCCGGTGCCGCTGCAGGCCGGCGAGACCTATCGTGTTCTCGCCGTCATGGAATTTGCTTGCCCATGTAGGCGCTCCGACGCCCTGCTAGATGTAGGAGTTGATTTTGCGTGGTGCCAGTCACGCTTTCGCCTCCTGCCCAAGCCCAAAGCCCAGACGAAGACCCGACGCGCTTCAGTGCCGAAAGAAAAGGAAACCGTTCGATAAATAGCCGGACGGAAATTTCTCCAACGACCCAATGCGCCCAGTCACAAGGAATCCCGGGGCAGATTATAGATCCAAATCCTAAATCGCACACAGTCATGCAAGTGGTCAGCTAAGTGATTTGATAAAGAGGATTGTTGTCAAATCACTGCTCCATTCGGTGTCGGGATAACGATCAGCCTCCTGATAGCCAAGGCCAGCATAGAAGCTTTGGCTTGCTGCATTAAAAGTATCCGTCTCCAATCGCACGCACGGAAGTCCTGCTTTGCGGATTTCCTCCTCAGCATGGCCCAGCAAGCTTCGCCCGAGGCCACACCTTGCATGGCTCCCACGCACGTGCAACGCGTTTATGAAATCGCCATCCCAGTCGATGAAGCCAACGACATTGGCGTCGCACTCCGCTACCCAAAAGACATTGCCCCTTTTAGCAATGTATCTGGAGGGACGTTCCTCTTCATAGAAGGCCCTGGCAGCCGCTGGAGTTATGTTGGGACGCCAGGTGCTTTCAAAGGTGTCATACAAAATCGACCGGAGAGCTGATGCATCGGTTGGGCGCGACCGACGCAACAGGATGTTCAATTTTGATCTCACAGGCAAAGCGTATACCTCTGCGATGGCATGCCCAATCGGGTCACGTCTCCCCAACTGTCCTCCATACTATGGCCCTACTGTAATCTAGGTTAACCTTCCATCACCACCTTCCGCGTTGTCAGACCTCATTGACCTGGCCTACCAAGCCGTACGCGACCGAGGCAACCATCAAGATCTCCCTCCTCCACCTGCGCGAGTTCAAGCGGCCTTTGTTCGTCATGCCTCACTCATCCCAACAACACCGCGCGACAGAATTTGTTGCCAGACTGAACGCTTCACCGGACCTATCGTCGGCAATTCGGGTTGCAAGGGACCTTATTGACGGCGCGGCCATACTCGATCGGCGGCGGGTGAAGGCGGTCCAACCACTATCGCGCCGGTATTTCCTGCTGATGATGGTGCCGTCACGAGCTGATCCGCTCGAACACATTCATTCAGCCTGACTCAGCGATCTCCGACGTGGCCAGATGTGGGCGGCACTTTCCAACGAACCTCAACATTATTGCTGCGCCGCAATTTCCTCTAGCGACCGATTGAGCGTTGGCACCCCGAGAAATATAACTGCTAGTGCGCCGATCACCAAGGAAGCCGCACTCAGACCGAAGACGCCTGCAAAGCCATAGGCCGGAAATATTAGGCCTACGATAATCGGAGATGCAGCACCACCGATCCTGCCGACAGAAGATGCTACCCCGAAGCCTGT
>JAKAVI010000256.1 GCA_021817355.1 Pseudomonadota bacterium
TCGAGTCACGCCGGGGTCGCCATTTCTTGCAGCGGGCGCCAGGCTCACGGACCGTCAACACCGGGACTGCCGGGCATGCCCCCTGCCGATACCATTGCTGCCTAGCGGGCAGCCAGTATGGCATCCAGGTTGCGTGGTCCAGCTCCCTCTGGAACCAGATGCGGAAAGCGCTGCCCGCCGTGGTAGGCGATAGTGACAGTGCGCACGGCCTTGTTCTGCTCGACAATGAAGGAGAGGGGCTGGGAGTGGGTCATATCAAAGTCGAGTGCGCGTTTTAGATCGGCGTTGCGGTAGGTAGCACCATCGAGCGCCAGAATCTTGGTGCCAATCGTCAGTCCTGCCTTGAACGCCGGGCTGCCCCATAACACGCCTGTCAGCCGATTGTTGCGACCGACGGTAAACCCGAGCGAGAAGTTGAAATCGGTGAATTTGCTCATGTGCTCTTGCGATTTCTCGAAGGGGCTCTCCACCGCGGTATAGACGAGCTTGTAACCGCCGCGGGAAATGCCGCCTAGCGGAGCGCCCTTACCGGGTTTGTAGATGTGCTGCTTGAGAAATCCGGCCCAGTCGTAAGGCACCACCTCGTTAAGGGTGTGTACGATGTCGGCAAGCGTATAGGTGCGGGTGACATATGAGCCATTATCCGTGCCGAAGAAGAGGCGGGCAAAGTCGTCGAGTGACTTACGTCCATGGGTCAGTTTGCGGATCAGGGTGTCAGCGTCGAGCCAGGTCAGCTGTCCCATGGAATAATAATCCTCGGAAAGCTGATAGTTTCGCCATGGTATCGGGGCGCGATGGGCAATGCTGGGATCGTTGGTAGTATCCTCGACCGAACGCCAGGCATGCCCGACGTGATGTTCATAGGTTGCGGCGGTCACGGCAAACGCATCAAGCGCTTCCTGACGGGTCCAGAGCCCGGCGCGGGCCGCAAGTACAAAGCCCCAATATTGGGTCTGCCCCTCATACATCCACAGCAGGGTATCTCTCATCGGTACGTTGAAATTCGCGGTCCACAGATCGAAGGGGCGACGGAACTTCCCGTTCCAGGAATGGGTGTATTCGTGGCAGAGAAGATCACGGGCTGCGACGGTGCCACTCCAATTGACGAAGTAGCCAGGAACAGTGCCATCTTCGCTGGACTGGTGATGCTCCAGTCCCTGACCGCCCATCTGGTTGCTGAGTGACAGAAGAAAATCATAATGACTGTAGTGACGTGAGCCGAAGAGCTTGTAAGCTTGGGTTACGAGATTACGATGGACGCGCAATTGCGCAGGCGTGATCTGCAACAGGTCCGGATTGTCGGCGAAGACGTCAAGATGGACCGGAGCTTTGTGTCCCGGGGGCGTCAGGTTCTCGCGCCGGAAATAGAGTCCGGCATCCAGGGGCGAATCAACCAGCGTATTGAAGCTCACCGGCGCAAACTGTACGACGCCGTCCGCTTTTGAAGCTGTGGTCAGGGCTGTTGCGTACTGCCAGCCTTTTGGCAGCTTCACGCTGGCCTCAGTTTCAATGTCCCGACTGAAATATCCGGCTGGATATAGAGCAACATCCCACCACTCGAGATTGAGCATCACCGGTGTCATGACGATGCGTCCTTCGTCCTGTGTCACCGGCGACAGATACTGGAAAGAAACCTCGAGTGTCCTGACGCCCTCGGGTACATCGACATGAAATGCGAAGACATGCACCGGATCACGCGTCCAGCGGACAAGCTTGCCATCGGCATGAATAACAAGACCGGCAAACTTGTCGATGGGACCTGAGGCGTTGTGATTGCCCGGTATCCATTGCGGATAAAGCAGGGTTAGGGGACCGGGCCCTGCAACCGGGATGGTTTCTTGGACTAGGAAAATATGGCGTGCAAGATCTGTCGCATCGACATGGATCGAAAGTGTGCCTGGATAGGTAATATCGCGCGGCACGGGAACGGGTGCGAGGAGGGGAGCTGGCTGTGGGGCCTGCAGGGATGTCGGTGCAGCAAGCGCAAGGCTTGTGCTAACCGCAAGAAGAACGATGCTTACGCACAGGGATTTTGCCTGCATAATGGTTCCCCCCTTCACCTTCGCGTCACAGTGATGGCTCGTTATCCAGCTTGTTGCGCCACGGGTCGAGCTTTCACCACGTTATCTCACGGTGTCGTGATCATTATTTGCCCTGAAAGCGAGGCTCACGCTTTTCCGCAAAGGCGCTGATGCCCTCGCGCACATCTGCGGTGGGATTGGCGATCATCACTGCCAGAGCGGCATCGTTCAGCGCCCGTTCCAGCGTAGAATCGAGGCCATGGCGCATCATTGACTTGGCGAGGCGCACGGCAAGCGGTCCCCTGGCGGCAATCCGGCGGGCCAGTTCCAGAGTATGTGTTCGCAGATCCGCGGCAGGCACCACCTCGGTAACAAGACCCAGTTGCTCGGCTTCTGCAGCGCTGTAGGTCTCGGCAAGCAACGTCATCTTGAGCGCCCGGTCGAGGCCCATGGCGCGAGGGAAAAACCAGGCACCGCCTTCGTCCGGTAACAGGGCGAAGCGGCCCGAGGTGTCGCCGAGCCTGGCATTATCCGCGGCAATGCGCAGATCACACGCCAGTGCCAACGTCAGGCCACCGGCCACGGCCGCGCCATTGATCATGGCAATGACGGGTTTGTCGATGCGGTGCAGCTTGGTGATCACCGCGTGCATATTCTCGCGCATCTCCTGCGCATGTCCGAGCTGGCGCTGCATGTAGGCGGCATGCTCGCCGTCGCCGCCGCCAATGTCGCCACCGGCGCAGAAGCCGCGACCTTCGCCGGTTATGACCAGACAGCGTAAAGTGTCATCGGTGACATAGGCATCGATGGCTCCCATCAGTTCGCGGCACAGGCGTGAGGTATAGGCATTCATCGCCCTGGGACGATTTAGTACGATCTCGGCGATCATGGGTTCGGGCCTTTCGAAGCGGATGTCGTAAAATTCCATGGCTGTCCTCCGTGGTGATGAACAATGGGTGGATGCGTACTCGGCGACGGGTTGAAGACCTGGATCGATCAGCTCCTGATCCTGTGGGCAATAAACTTCTCAGTGGCGATGGCATTTTTCATTAGCATCATCGACGTCAGCATGATCAGAATGACGAGTTTCTGAATTAAATACGTGCCACTTGCATGGGCAAGATACGGCTTGGGTGTATGGCGGTCTGCGCGCTGCGCAACGCCTCAGCTTTCGGCTGCCCTGCTCAGGGGTACCCGTTGATTTGTGCGGGGGCCGCGGCCCTGCCACTGGTTTGTGGTCTGGCACCATGGCCCGGGCCCCTGATAAGGATGCCAGACACCTACTCACCAGCGTGGCCCCCATGGTTCGATTAAGCCTCTTTCTGATCGCCTGTACTTATGGGACCATGCGCAGGCCACGAACACAATGGAGAAGGTCATGCAAGACGAGGTACTCTATGAGGTGCGCGACCGCATCGGGATCATCACCCTCAACCGCCCCGAGCGGCTCAACGCCTACACCGCGGCGCTGTCACACGGCATCAAGCGCGCGTTTTCCCGTGCTGATACCGATTCTGATGTGCGTGTTGTTGTCCTGACCGGAGCCGGGCGCGGCTTCTGCGCCGGAGCTGACATGGAAGTGCTCTCCGGGGCGGTGGAGCGTGGCGGCACGGGACAGGGCTCAACAAAGACGGAGCCGCATTTTAGCAAGGGACCAGGACCGGACCTCGCCAGCGAATTCGCCGATGCCGAGCGTTTTGGCTATTTCGTCAAGCTCAAAAAGCCTGTGATCGCCGCAATTAATGGGCCCTGCGCAGGCATCGGCATGGTGATGGCGCTTTACGCCGACCTTCGCTTCGCTGCTGACAGTGCAGTGTTTACCACAGCATTCGCCCAGCGTGGCCTCATTGCCGAGCACGGCATCTCCTGGTTGTTGCCCCGACTGATCGGCCAGGCGCAGGCCATGGATCTGCTCTTGTCGGCACGCCGGGTGAGCGCCGAGGAAGCCAAAGCCATCGGTCTTGTCAACGCGATCTTTCCGGCGGAGAAGTTTCTCGACAGCGTAATTGGTTATGCCCGTATGCTAGCCGAAACCGTATCGCCACGCTCGATGGCAGTGATGAAGGCGCAGGTCTGGAAAGCCAATTTCCAAGACTTCAACGCAGCCCTTGCCAGCGCTGATGCGGAAATGGTGGTAAGCCTCAGTCACAGCGAGTTCAAGGAGGGCGTCGCCCACTTCCTCGAAAAACGTAAGCCAAGGTTTGCGGATCTCTAGGCTAATACGGCCTTGCGCAATAACGGGTAGGGATCATCGACGACGTGGCTGTCGGTGTTGAACAGCATCGTCGTCCGCGCTTTTACGTCATAAGGTGGCCAATAGGGGATGGCGGTGGCATTGGGCTCGCCACTGTGGGCAAAGGCGAGCCACGCTGCGCTCATCTGATTGGCAAGGCGTTGCGGGTCGGGCCCCGGCCCAACCAAGGCGCGGGCGCGTTCTACGGTGTCGAAAACAAAGGGAATTTCCAGCGCGTGTGGTGTCTTGAGCACGCCCTTGCCCACCGGCGTCTCAAAAGTGAGCTGGTACATGAAGACCGGTGCCTTTTGTGCCGCTTTGCGTTCGGCCAGCTTGATGGAGTTACCCCACATGAAGGTGGCCGTTGCCAGCGCGGTGGCGAGATAGCTGGGGGAATAGTCTGGAAACGTGAGCTTAAGGGCTGCGATTACGGCAGGTGCTCGTGCGCCCAGCTGCTGACGGGCCCGGGTTTCGAACTCAGCTTCGCTGAGCTTGCCGAACCAGGGCTGGCCAGCCATGAACAGCGTCATCTCATCCTTGTTGGTGCCGATGATGAGAGGTACCGCCGCTGACAGTGTTGGTGCTGCGGGATCAAATGGCTGTGCCGGCAGAACGCGTTCGTCTACCACCGGTTCTAGGAAGTTCATACCGAATTGCCCCGGTTTCCTCGCCATGATGGCATAGGCGGCATTGATGATTTGTGGCGCCGGTAATGCCTGCAGCTGGCCGGGCTCGCTCACCTTCAACTCGGCAAGCAGGGCCCTTGCATCGTCGCTCGCAGACGTGAGGGGAAGTGCATCAAGGCCCGGACCACTTTCAATGATGGCCTTGTGAAACAGGCCCTGGGCTGCAGGCATCGCCATAAGGTAAGATACCTTGGCTCCGCCACCGGATTCACCAAAAATGGTAATGTTGCCGCCATCGCCGCCGATAGCTGCTGCATGATCGCGCACCCATTCGAGCGCGGCGACGAGATCGAGCATGCCGACGTTACCGGAGGCGGCGTACTCCGAACCGAAGATCTGTGCCAGTTCGAGATAGCCGAAGGCGTTGAGGCGGTGGTTGAGGGTGACCACCACGACGTCACCTTTGCGCGCCAGATTGGCACCGTCGTACATAGGCCAGGCACCGGAGCCATAAGCGAAGCCACCGCCGTGGAACCAAACCATGATCGGCCGTCTTTTTCCGTCCGCAATGCCCGGCGTCCATACATTGAGAAACAGGCAGTCTTCACGACCTTTGCGGAATTCCTCGGCGATGGGGAACACGCCCTCAAGTGCCTTAGCGAGATCGGTCCTAGGCGGATTGCGTGCGACGCCGTCCGGCATCTGCACGGCCGGCGCGCCGAAGCGCGTTGCGTCAGCAATGCCGCTCCATGCTCTGGGCCTATGCGGCGGCTTGAAGCGCAGCTGTCCGAGCGGGGGTGCAGCATAGCGCACGCCTTTGAACACGCAGAGTGCTCCGTCCCGCGTGCCGCGCAGCATGCCGTAATTCGTCGTCAGAATTGGGCCGTCAGCGGCGTGCGCGATCCCCGCCAGCGAGGCGAGCGCGGCGACGCTTCCGCCAGCCGCCAGGACCTCACGGCGATTCCAGGCAAGAATAAAAGACATTGTGCCTCCCCGTCGGTTGCGTCGGCACTCAGCCTGAGCCCAAATATTTGCACAGCCGGAGGAGAGGTCAAGCCGGCACCGGTTGAGGCGCCGGTTTGATGGCGTATCTTAGTAGCCGGGTGGCGGTGGTGGCGGATAGCCGGGTGGCGGTGGCGGCGGATAGCCGGGTGGTGGCGGCGGCGGATAGCCGGGTGGTGGCGGAGGCGGATAGCCATAGGCATTGGGCGGTGGCACAGCAACGTGATTGCCATGGGCTTTCATGCACTGCACATAGGCGATGTTGTACTCACGCTGGGTAGCATACTGGCGCTGGCCAGGATGGGCGGTTGTGGCCCCAATTCCGGCGCCAGCTGCGCCGCCCACGACGGCGCCTCGGGTATCGCCGACCGCGGCGCCAAGGGCTGCACCAATTGCGGCTCCCACCAGCGCATTGGTCGCGGTCCGGTTATTGGCTTCGTCGACTTTGCCAGCCACACGGTCTGACGCATAATGCTGACAATAAATATCGTCCTCCTGAAATTGGGAGAACGACTTGCCCCTACCCGGCATCACCGGAACGGTCGGGCTGAGCGGCTGTGTAACGCAGCCTTCCAGCCCGATCAGGGCTATAAGGCCTACCGCTCCCAACATCATCTTGCGCATTGCACACCTCTTGCATGGAGCTACACGCGGACCTGTCGGATCGGTCGGCCCACAACTCCGATCGCCAACCATCCGCTGGCCAAGCTGAACACCACATGAACGCCAATCAATCCGACAAGGTTTGAGGCAAATCAAGCGGGCACGCAATTGACCTAGCGTCGCTAAGAAGGCGTAGTAGCAAAAATATGGGGGAGGCGATGGAGCTTGTCGCTGGTCGTTGGAGTAACTGGTCGGGCGGAGTTCGCTGTAAACCCCGTCAGGTTATGGCGCCACGCGAGGAGGTGGAGCTGGCCGCGGCCGTTCGAACGGCCAGGGGGTGCGTGAGGGTGCCAGGAACAGGCCACTCCTTCACGCCCATTTGTGCCAGCGATGATACGCTTTTGGACCTTTCGGGGTTTTGCGGTCTTGCCAATATCAATCATGAAGCCCCGAGCGCAACCTTTCGCGCAGCGACCCCACTGTGGGCGGTGGGGCCCGCGCTTCACGCCCAGGGCTACGCGCTGGCCAATATGGGCGACATCGATCGGCAGACCGTGGCAGGTGTCGTCGCGACCGGTACACATGGCACCGGACGTTGCCTGGGAAGCCTTTCGGCCCAGGTGGGCGGTTTTCGGCTGATCTGCGCCGATGGGGAAGTGCTGAACTGTTCCGCGGCCGAAAATCCAGAAATTTTCGACCTAGGACGGGTATCGATCGGAACCTTCGGCGTCATGAGCGAGGTCACGCTCAAGGTTCTGCCGTCCTATAAGCTTGTTGAGCACAACTTCGTGCTGCCGGTCGACGAGCTCTTCGAACGTCTGGAAAGCCTCATCGCCGAAAATCGCAATTTCGAATTTTTTTGGTTTCCCTACGCCAACACGGCGGTATGCAAGTCTCTCAATCTCAGCACCGCCGACGCGCCTGGGCCCCGCACGGCCGAGCAGATGTATGCCCGAGGTGAAGTGAGAGGATCGTTTGATGTGCGTACCTTCACCACCATCAATGAAGTTCTACCCTTCGCTCCGTTCTTGCTCGAAAGCGCGCACCGGCTCTGTTCCCGACTGTTGCCTGGTCCAGACAAGGTGCGCTGGAGTTATGAGATATTTCCCAGTCCGCGCACGGTACGCTTCAATGAGATGGAATATGCCGTGGCGCTCGAAAATGGACCCGCCTGCCTCAAGGAGATTGTTGACCGGATCCGCGCCAGGCGCATCAATACCGGGTTTCCTATTGAATACCGCACCGTCAGAGCTGATGATATTGCCCTCAGTCCGTTTTACGGACGTGACAGCGCAACTATCGCTGTCCACCAGTATGGAAAGATCGATACCGAGGCGCTGTTTGCCGCCAGTGAGGAGATATTCCGTCATTTCGGCGGTCGCCCTCATTGGGGCAAACGCCATAGCCGGACTGCTGCGGAATTGGCGGAGATTTATCCCGAATATAACCGCTTCGTGCGCATGCGTGAAAAGCTTGACCCCAACGGCCGCTTTCTCAATGCGTATTTGCGGGGGCTCTTTGCCTAGGACGCAGAAGCGTGACGACCGGCTCGCGTACAGGCGCCCGCAGATGTCTTGCTTCAAGCGCCGCCGCGCACGGCAGGTGCGGCAATGGTTAGCGTTCTTCACCTGCCGCTTGGGCTGTGACATCATCCAGGCGGCGATAAAAGCAGCTCCGCGCGCCGGTATGGCAGGCCGGGCCTTTCTGCCTGACCCGGAAAAGCAGGGTATCGCCGTCACAGTCGATGCGCGCTTCCACCAGTTCCTGGGTATGCCCGGTGGTCTCACCCTTGCGCCACCTTTGGTTGCGTGAACGAGACCAGTAGATGAGATGACCAGTGCGCAGGGTTTCGGCGAGCGTGTGAGCATTCATCCATGCCAGCATCAGCACTTCTCCGCTTTCCGCGTCCTGAGCGATCGCCGGGACGAGGCCATCGCTATTAAAGCTGACAGCGGCGAGGAACGCGCTGTTTGATAAGGTTTCGCTCATAGCTGGCGCGCCATTCGTTCAAATCCCTGACCAAGATCGGCAATCAGATCATCGCTGTCCTCAAGTCCGGCATGCACGCGCACCACTGTGGCGTCAGCCGGCCAGGGGCTGGCGGTACGCACAATGTGGGCCGGCGTGATGAGACTTTCGAAGCCGCCCCAGGACCAGCCCATGCCGAACAGCTTCAACCCGTCCATGAACGCGGCACGAGCGGCGCGGGGCAGGGGCTTGAGTTCGATGGCAAAGAGCCCACAGGCTCCTTTGAAATCGCGTTTCCAGATGGCATGTCCCGGATCGCTCTCGAGTGCAGGATGCAGGACCCGGATCACTTCAGGTCGCTCGGCAAACCAGCGGGCGAGCTTTAGTCCGGTCTGCTCATGAACCGGTAGCCGCCGTGCCAGGGTACGCAGGCCCCTCAATGCCAGAAAAAGGTCATCTGCGGAGGCAAACTGTCCAAGATCGCCGTGGGTGTGGGTCAGACGCTCGGCATGGCTCGCATTGGCGCAGACATATCCCATCATGAGGTCGGAATGCCCACCGATATATTTGGTCACCGATTGAATCGATAGATCGACGCCGTGATCCAATGGTTGGAAATAAAGCGGCGTCGCCCAGGTGTTGTCCATCAGTACGGAGACGTCGCGGCGATGGGCGGCCGCGGCAATGGCAGGAATGTCCTGCATTTCAAAGGTGAGCGATCCTGGCGATTCACAAAAGACCGCGCGCGTATTGCTGCAGAAAAGAGCGTCGATGCCGCTACCGATACGCGGATCGAAATAACTGGTCTTGACACCGTAGCGCGCCATGACACGATCGCAAAAATTGCGGGTGGGAAAATAGGCACTGTCGCTGACAAGCAGGTGGTCCCCAGCCCGACAGACCGCAAGAATGGCGGTGGTGATGGCAGCAAGACCGGATGGCGTTACAACGGTTGCGACGCCGTGCTCGAGGGCGTTGATCGCGGTAGTGAAACTTTCCGAGGTCGGGGTGCCGCGTCGACCGTAAACATATTGTGCGGTGCTCCCTTCGAGGGTTTCAAGGTCCGGCATGAGAAAGGTCGAGACGCGATAGACCGGCGTCGATACCGCACCGTGATAACGCGCAGGCTCGCGCCCTAGATGAGCGGTAAGGGTATTGGGCTTTTCGGTCATAGCTCCACTCCAACGCCGACTTCCGTTGCGAGATCAGGTCCGGGGGTAAGGGGATTACTCATGCGTTCGCTCAGGATAGGCCGTAGCGGCCGGTCGAATGACCAGATGATCAATGCGCTGACAAACGCGATGGCGGCGGTGATGAGAAAAAATTCGGCTTTAGGGGTGTGGTCCCATAGCGTCGCCAGTATGCCGCCGAGGGTACTGCCAAGGAATGTCGCAATGAACCAGAACCCCATCATCATGGACATCACCTGAACTGGTGCCGCGCGGGCCACAAGTGCAAGTCCGACCGGCGACAGGTAAAGTTCACCGAAGGTATAGATCGTGAAGAAGGGCAACAACCATATCCAACTGGCATGGCCATGTGGACCGGTCACAAAGGCAATCCCGGCCATCAGACAGAAGGAAGCACCGAGTAGGGCGCAGCCCAGCGCCATCTTGATCGGCGTAGAGGGTTCACGGCCGCGACGGGCCTGTCTGCCCCAAAGCCAGACGAGAAACGGCGTAAAGGCAAAAATCATGGCCGGGTCGATGGACTGCGCCCAAGGCGCAGGAATGACGAAGTTCACGACCCCGGGGATGAAGATCCGATCGGTATAATCACGGGCCCACAACGCGATTGTAATGTATTGCTGTTCGTAGCTCATCCAGAAGCCGGTAACCGGAACAAAGAGTACGACCAGCGCGAAAATGGCCTTCCAGTCCTGCCGGCTGAGCGGCTGTGCCTTGACTTTTGTGCCGGCGCGACGGGCACTGGTCACACGGTCTGGAGGGAGATTGCGCAACGACAACACGTAAATGAGAACGCCGATTGAAACACCGATGCCGGCAGCAAAGAAGCCGAAGTGCCAGCCTGCGCTCTGTCCGAAGGCTGTGCAGAGGCCATGGCTCCAGGACCAGTGGTCGGTACACATGCGCGCGCCCAGGGTGCCGCAGATATAGGGTGCCAGGAAGGCACCGAGATTGATCCCAACATAAAAGATCGAGTAGGCACGATCGATGCGGTTATCACCCGGAGCATAAAGATTGCCAACCTGGGTAGAAATATTGGGCTTGAAGGCGCCATTGCCAATGATCAGCGCCAGAAGACCAAAAAAGAACAGCGAGTTTTGGGTGAGCATGAATTCGCCGGCGATCATCATCAGCCCGCCGACGACGACCGTATAGCGTTGCCCAGTCAGGCGATCAGCAAGCAGTCCGCCGAAAAACGGAGTGAGATAGACAAGCCCGGTATAAAGACCGGTAATGTTGGTGGCGAATTCCGTAGGTGAGAGCGGACCCAAAAGCCATTGGAAGGCGCCGCGCACGAGTGAAATTCCTATGACATGCGGCATCGCCTCCGGCGTAAGCAATTGCTGGGTCAGATAAAATATCAGGATCGATGTCATGCCATAATAGGAAAAGCGTTCCGCCATTTCTGTTGAAAACAGGCTAGTCAGTCCGATCGGATGACCGAACAAATCACGTTGAGGTTTGGCTTCTGTTTGAGCCATTCGCGATCCCTCTCTAAACGTATCGGCAGTGGGAGTTTGCACACTCCGCACGTGGAAAAAACCAAATTGACGGCGTTGTGGGCGACGGCCTAGGGGATGATGATGTAGCGCTCTTCGCGGGCATAGGGAATGAAGCCGGCACGCTGGTAGAGCGGAAGGGCGCGTGGATGATCCAGAGTGCAGGTATTGACCTTGAGTTTGTTGATCGGACGGTCCCAGGCCATAAGCACCGACTGAAACAGAAAATAATGCCCCAAACCGCGACCGATATAGTCCGGAACGAGGCCAAAGTACGCAAGTTGGCCGGTGGGCATCTGGCGAAAATCGAATTCCGCCATTCCGGCGGGACAGCCATCGACATAGAGCACGTAGAGATAGAGATCGTCGTCCTGGAGCAACGCGCCGAGCTCACCGTCGGACAGTTTTTTGCGGTCAACCCAATAATGTGAGCGGCCAATGATATCGTAAAGATAGCGATAGAAATGAAAGGGAGGCGCCACTGCCTTTAAAATCGCGATCTTTCCTCCTGGGAGTGGCGGCAGCACGAGGTCGGGCCGCGTCTTCATGTCGAGAAATGTGACTATGGTTGGAAGACGCTTGGCGCTGGTGCGGTCCCTCATTGTGATCGTCCTGTCTGGATTGGCGCCTCGAAGCGTGCTCCCCATTCTGCCCAGGAGCCATCATACAGGGCCGCCTGCTGTGCTCCGGCGACGTCCAGGGCCAATAGCAGGATCGCTGCGGTTATACCTGAACCACAACTCGTGATCACAGGGCGCGACAGCTCAAGATGTTTGGTAGCAAAGAGAGTGCGTAACTCGTCCGCTGACTTAAGCGTACCGTCGCTGTTCACCAGTTCAACGTAATGGATGTTGTAACTTTTGGGAATGTGCCCGGGACGAACGCCGGGGCGCGGCTCGGCTTCTTCACCGGCAAAACGGGACGGGCTTCGCGCATCGGCGATTTGCGCACTGCCTGTGGCTTGGGCAGCAAGAACCTGCGCAAAATCGCGGATCAGGCTGTTGTCGGGGCGCGGCGTAAAGTGTCGGTAGTGCGGCGCTGGCAGCAGGTCATCGATCGGCCGGCCCTCCCGCTTCCATTTGGGCAAGCCACCGTCGAGGACAACAACGTCTCGATGACCCATGGCCCGCAGCATCCACCAGGCCCGCGGGCTCGCGTAAATCCCGGCGCCATCATAGACGACGATGAGATTGCCGTCGCCCAAACCCAGTTTGCGCATCTGGCTGGCAAACTTGGTCGGGGGCGCGAGCATATGCGGCAAGGCTTGTGTCTCGTCACTGATCGCATCGATATCGAAAAACACCGCACCTGGAATATGAGCACCGGCGTATTCGGAGCGGGCATCACGGCGGGCCTGGGGCAGATACCAGGACGCATCAGCAACACGTACATCCGGGGCTTCGAGATGCTCGGCCAACCAGGCTGTGGAAACCAGGGGAAAAACGACACTCATGCGAACGGCACTTCCATGTCGCGCGGCTCGCCGTCAAGCCAGGGTGGCAGGGGAAGACCTTTTTGACGCAGGAAGGTGGGATTGAAGAGCCTGCTTTGGTAACGCGATCCAGTATCGCAAAGTATCGTGACGATGCTGTGGCCGGGCCCCATCTGCTTTGCCAGCCGAATGGCACCGGCCACGTTTATGCCGCTCGAGCCCCCTAGGCACAGCCCGTCCCTCTGCAGAAGATCGTAGAGGATGGGCAGCATCTCCTCATCCGCAATCTCGTAGGCGTCGTCGATCGGAGCGCCATCGAGATTTGCCGTTACCCGGTTCTGGCCGATGCCTTCGGTGATGGAGCTGCCATGAGCATCCAGTTGCCCAGTTTTGATCCACGAATAAATGGCCGCGCCGAGCGGATCGGCTGCTACCACCTGAATGTTGGGATCCCGCTCCTTGAGCGCGATCCCGGTGCCGGCCAGCGTGCCACCCGTGCCTACGGCTGCGACAAAGCCATCGATGCGACCTTTGAGTTGTGCGTAGATCTCAGGTCCTGTACCCTGAATATGGGCGGCGCGGTTGGCGACATTGTCGAACTGATTGGCCCAGATGGCTCCATTGGCCTCGCTTTGGGTCAGGCGGGCGGCGAGGCGTCCGGACAGTTTCACGTAGTTGTCCGGATCACGATAGGGTTTTGCCGGAACCTCGATGAGGTGCGCCCCCATCAGGCGCAAGGCATCCTTTTTCTCCTGGCTCTGGGTCTGCGGGATGACGATGACGGTGCGAAAGCCCATGGCATTACCGACCACCGCAAGTCCGATGCCCGTATTGCCGGCGGTGCCTTCGACGATCGTACCGCCAGGGCGCAGCGCGCCTGTGGCGATGGCATCGCGGACGATGTAAAGGGCCGCCCGGTCCTTGACCGAGCCACCGGGGTTCATAAACTCGGCTTTGCCATAGATATCGCAGCCGGTCAGAGCGCTCGCATATCGCAGGCGGATGAGCGGGGTATGGCCTATTGCATCGAGAGTGTCGTTACGGATGTCCATGGGGCGTTAACCAGGCTAGATCCCGACCCTAAGCCTCGGCTAGCTCACCATCAAGCGTTGCGCGCACTCTTCAGACGGGCAAAGGCGCGCAAGGCCCGTTGCCGCCCGGCGGCAAGATCAACGAGGGGCGTGGGATAGGTGGATCCCAGCTTGATGCTGGCCGCCTCAAGCACTGCAGCTGGTGCCAACCACGGGCTGTGGACAAAGCGATCTGGCAGGCCGGTCAGTTCGGGGACGAAGTGACGGACATACTGACCTTCCGGGTCGAATCGCTGCCCCTGTAACACCGGATTGAAGATACGGAAATAGGGCGCTGCATCAGCGCCGCAGCCGGCGACCCACTGCCAGCTTGCGCTGTTGTTGGCGAGGTCGGCATCCACAAGGGTGTCCCAGAACCAGTTTGCACCGGCGCGCCAGTCGATCAGCAGGTGCTTGACGAGAAATGAGGCGGTGATCATGCGCACCCGGTTATGCATCCATCCTGTGTTCCACAATTGGCGCATGCCCGCATCCACGATGGGGATGCCGGTTTGGCCGCGTTGCCAGACGGCGAGCGTGGTTTGATCTGTACTCCAGTCAAAACGGGAAAACCGTGGATCAAGTGGTTGCTCGGGAAGCTGTGGATGATGAAACAGCAGATGCGATGAGAACTCGCGCCAGGCCAGTTCAGAAAGAAATTTCTCGCGGCTGCCGGCGGCGAGCGGTTGGGCATGCCAGATCTGGCGCGCGGAAATTTCACCATAATGCAGATGTGCAGACAGCTTTGAGGTACCGGCGCGCGCCGGCCAGTCTCGTGTCTGCGCATACGCACCGAGATCGTGATCAAGAAACGCTTGGAGTCGGGTCTGTGCGCCGGTTTCCCCCGGGCTCCAGTGTCGGGGCCAGGCGGCAGCCCAATTTGGCGCCCGTGGCACCAGGCCCCATGTCACTAGCCGGTCCGAGGCAATGGCAGGGGCAAAATCCAGCCGACGGGGACGCGGCAAGGGGACCGGGATATCGCTCTGGCGCAAGGCCTTCCAGAATGGCGTAAACACCCGAAACGGCCGGCCTTCCCGTGTCGCCAGCTGCCAGGGTTCGCAAAGGAGGTTACCCGAAAAGCTATGGACCGCGATGCCAAGGGCAGTGAGCACGGCATTGAGCCTGTGGTCACGCGCAATGGCATAGGGTTCGTAACAGCGATTCCAATATATGGCGCTGGCACCGGTTTCGGCGATAACCGCATTCAGAACGTCGGCGGCGGGGCCACGGCGCAATACCAAGGTGCCACCATGACCGGCGAGGCTTTGGCCCAGCGTCTCCAGCGCATGATGCAGCCACCAGCGGCTGGCGGCGCCCACCGACCATTTGACCGGAGCATCCTCATCCCACACGTACAGGCAGATGAGCGGCGCTCCATGCGCGCAGGCAGCGTGCAGCGCGGGATTGTCAACAAGGCGCAAATCCTGACGGAACCAGACGATTGCGGGCTTCATGCTCGGATTACGCGCGGGCATGGCGTTCGGGGCAATGCCCGATGGTG
>JAKAVI010000420.1 GCA_021817355.1 Pseudomonadota bacterium
TTCACCAAAGCTGTGCTCGACGACGCCTGCTCCATGTTCACGCCGGTGTGCGCTGATTTTGGCGCTGAACGCGTCGAGATGGATGGCGGGGAGTACCGCGCACATCTTGTCGTGAACGACCCGCCCAGGATGGCGATCTCAAGGGTAGAAGTTACGCCGCCATAGCACCTAGCCATTCACGCCTCCAAGTGGCGCCTCCGTCAGTTCCACGTTGCGGGCGCGCTCCTTGGCTTTTAGTTTCAGGCTTTCGCTCTTGAGCTGGCCGCATGCTGCCATGATGTCACGGCCACGGGGGGTACGCACGGGACTTGCATAGCCCGCGCGATTGACGATCTCGGCAAACCGTTCGATCTGTTCCCAATCCGAACAGGCATAAGGGGAGTTAGGCCAGGGATTGAAGGGAATAAGGTTGATCTTGGCAGGGATGCCCTTGATCAGGGCTACCAATTCACGCGCCTCCGCCAGACTGTCATTGATCCCCTTCAGCATGACATACTCAAAGGTGATGCGCCGCGCATTCGACAGACCGGGATAGCTGCGGCAGGCTTCAAGCAACTCTGCGATCTTGTACTTGCGATTTAAGGGAACGATCTCGTCGCGAATGTCATCGCGGACAGCATGCAGCGAGATGGCAAGCCCACAGCCGATTTCGGCACCGGCGCGCGCAATCATGGGCACGACCCCCGCCGTGGAGAGCGTGATGCGGCGTTTGGAGAGCGCCAAACCGTCACCGTCCTGGGCGATGAGAAGCGCCCCTTTGACATTCTCGAAATTATAAAGCGGCTCGCCCATGCCCATCATGACGATGTTGGTGATGCGCCGGCTCTCAGCGGTAGACGGCCAGTCACCAAGACGGTCGCGGGCGACCATGATCTGCCCGACGATTTCGGCAGCTGTCAGATTGCGTACCAGCGCCTGGGTACCAGTATGGCAGAAGCGGCAGTTGAGGGTACAGCCGACCTGTGAGGAGACACACAGCGTGCCGCGATCGGCATCGGGAATAAAGACGGTTTCAAATTCTTCTCCACCGGCACGCAGCAGCCATTTGCGTGTCCCGTCCTCAGAGATCTGCTCGCTGACGATTTCGGGTCTGGCCAGGCTGAACTGTGCGACCATCTCTGCCCGGAAGTCCTTGGCCAAATTGGACATGGTAGAAAAATCGTCGGCGCCGTGGACATAGAGCCAGTTCCACAGCTGACGGGTACGCATGGAGAGCTGCTTGGCCGGGATGCCGGCGCTGCTCAATGCCTGTTTGAGCCCGTCCGCGGACAGGCCGATGAGATTGGTCGCGGTCATGGGCGCTATATAGTGGACCTTAGCCCTGCTGTCGCGCCCCTCCCGAGCGCGGCTGAAGGTCACTTCGCGCGGACCGCGCCCTCGACTACATGTGGCAGGCCCGGTCGATCCTGTCGAGCGCCGCAGAAACCCCGGCCAGCGAATAGGTGTCGGTGGTCGTCGTGCCCTGCTCCGAAACCCCCTGGACGGTCATCTGGGAACCACGGCGCATGGCCGCCACCAGGCGCGTCTCGTCCGCCCTGACCTCGACCCAAGCTGCACCACTGCTGCCATCATTGCGGGTAAAGAAGCTGTAGCTTTGGGAGCCGATTTTCACCTTTACCTTGGCACCATGCTTGTAGGGGTAGCCTGGAACCACCTCAGTTTCCGCCTTGGCCTTTCGCTGCGGCCAATCACTCACGAGGAAATAGGCCTTGCCCCGAGCGCTGAGGGTGGGTTCCTCTCGCACCGGCCGCGACAGGGCGTAGCAGGTCTTGCCGCTGCCGATCCCGGTCTTGTAGGCAGACCAGTTCTGATACATGCCGAGCGGAGTTGGGGCGGCGCAGGCGGGGGCAAGGGGGACAAGGCTCAGGGCCAGGGCTGTGCCGAAGGCCAGAAACTCAATGCGGGTGCGAGTACCGAACATCTCGGGGATCATCCTCCTGGGCCAGGGCCTCGTGAAGCCCTAAATTTGCAGCAACTTCGGGACAGGTTTGGCGTGATGAGCGGGCGGAGAATAATGGCCAGGCGACAAAAGTCCATGCAAAGCGCGGAAATTTTGTCAGTAAGTTGTTGAGCAATCGCAACGCCCGCATGTCATTGCCGCTCAGGGCTTGCGCAGCTGACGACTGATCTCCTCCTCCACCTGGCCCAGCCGCTCCTTGCCGAAAAAAAGCTGGTCCCCCACCATGAAGCTGGGGCTGCCAAACATCCCAAGCCGGGCGGCCTCTTCGGTGTTGTGCTGCAATTGTGCCTTCACTGAGCTTTCTGCGATTGCCGCGAGAATCGCATCAGCCGGGAGCCGCGCCGTCTTCAGCGTTGCAGCGAAGATCTCCGGATCAGCCATGTTGCGCGGCTCCTGCCACATCGCCAAAAATATGGACTGGATGTAATCCTCACCACAGCCCAGTTGCTTTGCTGCGATCGCGCCCCGCATGAGGTTAAGCGTGTTGACCGGAAAATGCGGGTTCATCGTGAACGCAATGCCATGGCGCTGGCAAAAGCGGTTGAACTCCAGCTGTTCATAGGCAAGCTTGCCCTTGATGTGGGCAAAGGCGAGCCCAGGTGCCTGGTTACCGGTCAGCTTGAAAAGACCTCCAAGCAGAATGGGCACATAGCGGAATTTTACACCGGTCCGTGCCTTAAGTTCAGGCAGGACACAATGGACGAGATAGGCATTGGGACTGCCAAAATCGTAATAGAACGCAACATCCACCATTACCAGGGTTCCATATAAGGCCGCAGATCAAGTTCGAAGGTCCAAGCATCGCGCGGCTGGGTGTGCAGCTGCCAGTAGACCTCTGCTATCGCCTGCGGTCGCATCAGTTGATCAGGCTTTAGCCGGGCCAGAGCCTCTTCACCGCCGCTTGAGCGGATGCGCTCGCGCACGAACAGGGTATCGACACCGGCATCGATCACCAGATGGGCAACATGGATACCCTCAGGACCGAGCTCGCGGGCCATGGCCTGCGCCACACCGCGCAGCCCAAATTTGGCTGCGGCAAAGGCCGTGTAGCCACTGCCACCGCGCAGCGACGCCGTCGCACCGGTAAAGAAGATCGACCCCTGGCCACGGGGGCGCATCCATCTGGCCGCCTCCCGTCCGCACAGAAAGCCGGCATAGCAGCCCATTTCCCAAACCTTGCGGAAGACCCGCTCGGTGGTTTGCGCAAGCGGAAAACGCACATTGCCGCCAATATTGAAAATGCAGACCGCCAGCGGTGCCCTATGTTCGGCCGCCGCCAAAAAGGCGCAAACCTCGTCCTCCTTGCGCGCATCAAGGGCGGCTACCTCACACCGTCCGCCCTCTGCCGTGATCGCGTCCTTAAGAGGGGCAAGTTTGGCCTGATCTCGCCGTCCGGCAAAGACGACATAGCCTTCGCGCGCGAAGCGGCGGGCGATCGCAGCACCGATGTAATCGCCAGCGCCAATCACAGCCACTGATGCGTCGGGCATGGCGAGCCTCCCCGTTCCGGTCAAGGTTCTAGGTTTGGACAGTGCCGTGAGTCAATGTCCGCCGCGCGAGGCTTCCTGGCAGAAGGACAGCGTTCCTGCGCCTGCCAGAGGGGGCGCCAAATGCCCGCCCTGCGCGCGCCGTCATCCGCGCACTGGACCGCGTGCCCAGACCCTATTCACGAAGACCATAGCCGCGGGCGTAAAGCCGCCACACCACGAAAAAGAGTATGGCAGCAAGCGCGAGTGTGACCGACGCGCCAAGACCCGCTGGCGCTTCGGTGAAACCGATCATGGATTGGCGCAGGCCACTAATGAAGTAGAAGAACGGATTGGCGAACGCCATCCAGCGCAGCCAGGGTGGGAGCATCGACACGGTGTTGAAGACACCGCCAATGAATGAGAGCGGGGTGATGAAGAAAATATTCAGTATCGTTAGCTGTTCGAAATTCTCTGCCCATAACCCGACGATCTGGCCGATCAGTCCGAATACGATCGACACCATGATGATCCAGAACACGAAACCACCAAAATCGGCGATCCGGGTGGCGCCAAAGATCAGCGCCAGCAAAAGAATGCCGACAGCGGTGATCAGGGCCCGTGCGATGACCACAGCGATGACCCCGGCAATCATTTCAGCATAGGTCAGGGGTGAGACCAGTGTCTCTTCCACATAGCGCATGAAGCGCGCGAAATAGACCTGGCTCGATGACTGCAAGAACGAAGCGTTGACAACGTTCAGCATCACGATGCCGGGAAGCACAAACTCAATGTAGCGGTGACCCGCAATCAGGGCGATGTGGCTGCCAACGACGTAACCAAAGATGAAGATGAACAGGAGCGCTGAAATCCAGGGCGCAACAAATGCCTGGATCGGCACACGCATCAGGCGCTTGGCCTCACGACGGATAATGGTGAAAAGGCCGATCCAGTTGACGCCGTCGATCGGCGGCGTGGCCTCCGGTTTTACAGCTTCCATGTTCACGCCCCCGCCGCCGCAGCCAGATGATCGGGCTTGGCACCGGTGGCCTTTAGATAGGCCTCCTCGACCCCGCCAGCTTCGCCGATGAAGTCGCGCTTGGGCGCATGGCGCACAAGCCGGCCGTGATTGACGATCGCGATCGTGCGGCACAACCGTTCGATCTCCTCCAGATAATGGGAGGTGAGTACGATGGTCTTGCCCTCCGCATTCAGCTCCTGCAGATAGCGCCAAAGGTCCAGACGCAGTTCGACATCGACGCCTGCGGTGG
Organism: Pseudomonadota bacterium; assembly: GCA_021817355.1. The sequence continues at coordinate 4,698 of JAKAVI010000420.1, forward strand.
GCTCGTCCAGAATGAGAAGCTTGGGATCATGCATCAAGGCGCGGGCGAGGATGGCCCTGCGCTTCAGTCCACCGAACAAATGTCGAAAGCGCTTTTTGGCATGCTGGCCAAGATCAAACTTGTCGATGAGAAGCTCGGCCCGGGCCTTGCGCTGACGGGCATTGAGTCCGAAATAGCCGCCAACAAAATCGAGGATCTGGCTGACGGTGGCAAATTCATCAACATTGAATTCCTGGGGGCTTAGCCCAACCAGCCGGCGTGCGGCGCGATAGTCCTTCACCGCATCAACACCAAAAATCTTGATTGTTCCCGAACTGGGGGTCGCAATGCCGCAGATGCAGTGGATCGTCGTCGACTTGCCCGCACCATTTGGCCCCAGAAAGCCGAAGAAATCCCCTGGCGCAATGTCCAAGGACAGGTCGTCGACGGCGACCGTGCCGCCGCGATAAACCTTGCGAAGATGCGAGATTGCGAGTGCGGGATCCATGTTGATTCGTTGTTGTGACCGCGCGCACTATACAGATGCGCGGGGTAACGAAAAGCGCTCCACCACGTCTCCTTTATGCATCCCATGCATAGCGCCCCTGCGTGCGCTCACCGCCCTTGCGCGCGCGCGATCCGCGCCAGCGGGCGACCCCATGCATGGGCTGGCAGCAGCCGGTCTGGCGTACCGCCGACCTTCACCGGGCGCTGATAGCGCCCTGAACTCATCAGCCGGTCGTAAAGCACAATACCGCCCGCCATACCGACATTGATGGAAAAGCGCGTCGGAATTTTGACCACAAAGGCGCAGGCCTCCAGCAGCGGGCCCGACAAGGACAGCCTTTCTGAGCCAAAAACATAGGCGGCGCGTGGGGGATGGCGAAACCGTGGCAACTCGATAGCGTCGTCGGTGATCTCGACGCCCACAAGGCTGCAGCCCATGGGCAGCGACAGCTCCTCCGCGCGCTCGTAACGATAGACCGGCATCTGCCCGGCAGCATGGGAGGTATCGGAACTCTCCACCTCCGGAAGGCGCAACTGGGCATTGATCGTGAAGAAGAAACTCGCCCCAAAGGCGTGGGCAATACGCTGCAGATTGCCCACATTCATGGCCTTGGAGACACCATCAACACCGACGCCAAAATATCCGCGCATGCTCGGCCCATCCTGTTCCGGCGGCAAGAGCGTGCCCGCCTGCGCCCGGACAAAATCACGCCGCCGGACCGGCGCAAACGCTATCGCGTTTCTACCCGATGACAAGTATAGATCCCTTATGGGCACTGCCAATCCGGTCCTTATAGAGCTGACCCGCGGCCAGCTGATTGAAAGCAGCCACAGGGGAGCGATCGCCATCGCCGCTGCCTCCGGAGCGATCGTGCTGGCCCTCGGCGATGTTGATCACCCCGTCTACCCCAGATCCTCGCTCAAGCCGTTGCAGGCCTTGCCGCTCCTCGAATCGGGTGCGGCCACCTTTTTCGGCCTCAGCGACGAGGAGGTGGCATTGGCCTGCGCCTCCCATTCGGGGGAAGCGATGCACACTGAGCGCGTGGGTACCTGGCTCAGCCGTCTTGGCCTTTCCGTCGCCGATCTGGCCTGCGGGCCGCATCCGGTCCGTGATGAGCCGACGCGCACAAAGATGCTGTGCGCCCATGAAGACCCGAGCGCCCTCCACAATAATTGCTCGGGCAAGCACACCGGCTTTTTGACCCTGGCCAAACACCTTCGTGCCCCCACTGCGGGCTATGTGCATGTGGAGCATCCCGTGCAGCGCGCCGTCCACGCGGCCATTGCCGAGCTGGGGGGGCTCCAGGGTGCCCTGCCATGGGGCGTGGATGGCTGCGCCGCGCCCAATTTTGCCCTGCCACTTGCGGCGTTCGCCCGTGCCCTTGCGTGCTTTGCCGCGCCCGATCGCCAGAGCCCGGCCCGTGCGGCGGCCATGCGGCGCATCCTCAGAGCGATGACCAGCTATCCCGAACTCGTCTCAGGTACCGGCAGAGCCTGTGCGATCCTGATGCGCGCAGCGTCGGGACGCGCGGCCGTCAAAACCGGTGCTGAAGGCGTCTTTGCCGCCATCATCCCCGAGAAGCAGCTGGCAATCGCCCTTAAGATCGATGACGGAGCCACCCGCGCCGCGGAAACCGCCATGGCCCATCTGCTCGAGCGCCTCGGACTTCTTGGTGCCGACGCAGCCGCACAACGCCTCGCGCGTACGCCGATCCTGAATACGAAGTCCACGGTGGTTGGTGAATGCCGGGCCGCGCCGGCCCTCACCAACCTTGATCTTGCCGGCCTATGAGACGTGCAAGACTGACGTCTGCGCCATTTAATGGCGGTACTCGCCCATGGCTGCAACGCTGCGAATATAGCAATTCTGGACCATGCCGTTTGTGCGGTAACTGATCACATCGCCGGTGTTAAGACAGCTCAGCGAGGTGCCGTCGGGCGAGCGCAGCGCGATGGCCTGAGCAAAGCTGAGATCAGGGCAGTACCCCATGAAATGGACCTGAAACTTGTGCTGCATGTCGCTCTCAAGCACCAAGGTACGGTTGGCCCGGTGGAAGTTCCAACTGTAAACCCGGCCGATCTCAAGACAGCGTGCGTCTCTGTGCGGGGCGGTGGCCTTGCGCGGGGTCCGCGCTGCGGCGCCTCCAGCCACGGCAAGTGCCACACCACCGGCCAGAAGCGCCAAAAAGAGGTTGAACTTCATAGCATCAGTTCCTTTTGCGTGGGGAGCCCACCTGTCACGATGGATAATTCCTTTGCGCCGGCTTCGTTCACTTGGCGGCCGGCAATTGCCACCTGAGGGGACACTCCCCTAAGCTGACCAGCTATGGCATTGCTCATGCGGAGAGGCTTATGAAATCACTGTTATGCAAAGCGTTCGGCCCGCCGGAAAACCTGGTGCTGGAAGAGGTCCCGAATCTGTCAGCCGGCACAGGTCAGGTTGTCATTGCGGTCAAGGCCTGCGGCGTCAACTTTCCCGACGTTCTGATCATCGAAGACAAATACCAGTTCAAGCCGCCCCTGCCCTTTGCCCCTGGCGCCGAAATTGCCGGAATCGTCAAGGCGGTCGGCGCCGGTGTCGAGCGACCGCGGGTCGGGGATCGGGTGATTGCCTCCTGTGGCTGGGGCGGCATGGCCGAAGAGGTGCTAGCCGATGCGGCCAAGTGCATTCCCCTGCCCGATGACATGGACTTTGCCACGGGCTCGGCACTGGTCTTGACCTATGGCACCTCACACTATGCGCTGAAGGATCGGGCGCGGTTGAAGCCCGGGGAAAACCTTGTGGTGCTCGGCGCCGCCGGAGGTGTCGGACTGGCCGCAGTGGAACTGGGCAAGGTTATGGGCGCTACGGTCATTGCCGGCGCCTCCAGCCAGGAAAAGGTTGATCTTGCCATCGCTCATGGCGCTGACCGGGGCTTTGTCTATCCCACCGGCAGTCTCGACCGTAACCAGCAGAAGGAACTGTCCGAAACCATCAAGCAGCTGACCGATGGCAAAGGCGCCGATGTCCTCTACGATCCGGTGGGGGGCGACTATGCCGAACCGGCCGTGCGGGCGATGGCCTGGGAAGGTCGCTATCTGGTCATCGGGTTTGCCGCCGGTGCGATCCCACGTATTGCGCTCAACCTCACGCTGCTCAAAAGCTGCGACCTCATGGGCGTGTTCTGGGGCGCCTTCACCGCGCGCAACCCCAAGCGCAACCAGGAGCATCTAGCCGAGATCGCGCGCTGGGTGCGTGAGGGAAAACTTCATCCCCACATCAGCGCCCGCTTTGAACTGGCACGCGGTGGCGAAGCCATCCGCATGCTTGCCGATCGCAAGGCCCAAGGAAAAGTGGTTGTGAGCATGGATTGAAGCACTGGGGCTGTGGCATCCAGCTCTTCTCAGCCCCAGCTTTGCCAGATCATCCCGAGCACCGAAAGCCCCATCAGCACCGCGGCCAGCCAGCCCAGCACCACCAGCCAGCGCGGCAATGTCAGGGCTGGCTTGTGCGGTGGCTTGCGGTGGCGTGCGGTCGCGACCAGCATAGTGGCGATGATGATCGGCACTGAGACCACGCCGTTGATGACCGCTGCAAAGAACAGCATCTTGATGGGATCAAGGCCAACGGCGACGAGAAGAAGGCCGCCCAGTGTCGCCGCAGCGATGATGGCGTAAAATCCCTTCGCCTTGCTCGCGGGCAGTTCGAGGCTGTTCTGAATGCGGATACCTTCGGCGACGGCGTAGGCCGCAGATCCCGCCAGCACGGGAACGGCAAGCAGTCCGGTGCCGACGATGCCGGCGGCAAAGAGTCCGAAGGTGAAATTGCCGGCGATGGGCCGCAGTGCTTCGGCTGCCTGGGCCGCAGTCTGGATATCGAGGATACCGTGGGCATGAAGTGTTGCCGCGGTGGTCACCAAGATAAACCAGGAAATGAGGTTGGAAAAAATCATCCCCACCCAGGTATCGAAGACAATGGCGCGAAAGGCCTGCCTCTTGTTGAGGCGATAGCTGGCAAGATCGTGGCTGAAACTGAGCCGTGACTCCTCAGCCTCCTGTGAGGCCTGCCAGTAGAACATATAGGGACTGATTGTGGTCCCGAACAATGCAACGACTGTCAGCATGTAGCCACGGCTGAGCGAAAGGTGCGGCCACAGCGTGAGCAGCACCACATGCCCAAAGGGCAGATGCACGGTGAAGGCTGCCCCAACATAGGCGAAGAGCACCAGCGTAAGAAATTTGAGATAGCCTGCGTAGCGGTGATAGGGCACCAAGACCTGGGCGATGAGGCAAAGAAGACCGAAACCTGCGGCATAGGCGAGCGCCGGCCCGGCCACCACCAGTTGCAGCGCGTCGGCCATCGCCGCCAGGTCCGCGGCGATGTTGATGGTGTTGGCAAGCGCCAAGAGTATTACTAAGGCCAGCATGATGCTTTTGGGCAGATGCCGCGCAATATTGGTGGTGAGACCACGGCGCGACTGCCAGCCGATGACGGCGCTGATGATCTGGATGGCCGCCATGAACGGCAAGGTCAGGAGCAAGGTCCAGGCCAGGCCGTAACCAAACTGCGCTCCGGCCTGTGAATAAGTGGCAATGCCGCTCGGATCATCGTCCGCAGCTCCGGTGATCAGCCCCGGGCCAAGCGCGCGCAAGACGCGCCGAAAGCCACCAGGCACAGGCATATCCGCCATTTTCAGCCGCCGTGAGGAAGGTGCGCCCAGCCGTTCCAGACGATCTGGATGCCGATGCACAGCATGATGAAGGCGGATAGGCGGGTGACCACCGCCGTCCCTGCCTTGCCCAGACGGGCGGTGATGGCATCGGCAGAGCTATAGACAAGGTAAATCGTCAGCGCCATGGCGATGAGGCTGACGATGGCGGTGCTGCCGAGCATGGCCAGATGGGCAAGGCCCCCACCCTTGGGCCGCTGACTGCCCAGCGTGACTGCCACTGAAATCGCACCCGGCCCGACCGTAAGGGGCATGCTGAGAGGGTAGAAGGCATCGATGTTTTCCACCTCGCCATGCGCGGTTTCGGCGTCCTGATGCGAGGGACGCAAGTCGGCATTGAGCAGCCGCCAGGCGAAGGCGGTGACAACAATGCCGCCGGCAATGCGCATGATCGCAAGATCGATGCCGAAGAATTCGAGAATGTAGGAGCCGATGAACAGGGCGCCAAAAAGCAGGAAAAACGAATTGATCGCAACACCGCGGGCGAGAACGCGCCGCTGGGCCTCGGTAGAAAATTGCGTCATGCCCAAAAAAATTGGCGCACAGCCGATCGGATTGACGATCGGAAAGAGCCCCGCATAAACAAGCAGGAAACTGTTCACAATCTCATTCGCCATGAAAACCCGGGGCGCGATCGCGTCGGCCAGCATAAGGATCAGGACCCAGCCTGGCCAGTGCCTTGACGGGTCAAGGCTCAAGATTTGGCCGTGGTGTCCCAGATAGGCAGTGCAGCTGGCGTGATCAGCCTTCAAGCGCCTCGCGGCGCAGCTCAAGCTCGAGCCAGCGCTCTTCGGCAGCGTCGCGTTCGGCCTCAAGACTGGCAAGCGCCTTGCTCGCAGCGGCAAAGCGTTGGCCGTCGCGGGCATAAAGCCCGCTGTCTGCAAGTTCACGCTGCAGGGCTGCAATCTCCTGCTCTAGGCTGGCGATGCGATGAGGCAGCGTTTCGAGGGCATGCTTGTCCTTGAAACTGAGCTTGGCGGAGGCGTTGCGCGCTTTGCTGGCAAGCGGTTTGACCGGCCGCGACGGGCTCGGCGCTGCGACCGCCAGGCCATGGCCACGCTGGGCCAGCATGTCGCTGTAGCCCCCAGCATATTCTGTGAAGCGGCCGTCACCTTCGGCCACCAGCGTCGCCGTCGCCACGCGGTCAAGAAAGTCGCGGTCATGGCTGACCACAAGGACGGTGCCTGGATAGCTCGCAAGCATGTCCTCCAAAAGATCGAGCGTCTCCAGATCAAGATCATTGGTGGGTTCGTCCAGCACGAGGAAATTCGATGGCCTGGCGAGGGCCCGGGCAATGAGAAGCCTGGCCCGCTCGCCGCCGGACAATACCCGCACTGGCTGACGGGCCTGCTCGGGTGCAAACAGGAAGTCCTGCATGTAGGACATGACGTGACGCATCTGCTCACCGACCGCCACATGCTCGCCATGGCCGCCGGTCAGAACCTCGGCAAGGCTCGCATCCGGATCAAGATCCTGGCGCGTTTGATCCAGTACCGCCAAAGCGAGGCTGGCTCCCAGGCGAACCTCGCCTGCATCAGGTGCAATCTCCTTGGTCAAAAGGCGGATCAGTGTGGTCTTGCCGCTGCCGTTACGCCCAATGATGCCGATACGGTCACGGCGCAGAATGCGCAGACTGACATCCCTCACCACGCTGCGTCCATCATAGCTCTTGCTGAGATGGCGGGCATCGACAACAACCGACCCACTGCCTGCCGCTTCCGCCGCCTCCAGGCGCACCGCGCCGACTGCCTGCAAGGCCGCGCGCCGGGCCTCGCGCAGCGATGCAAGTTCGGCCACTCGCCGCACATTGCGCTTGCGCCGAGCGGTAACGCCATACCGCATCCAGTGTTCCTCTGCGGCAATCTTGCGCACAAGCTTGTGCTGGGCGAGCTCTTCTTCCTCCAAAACCCTGTCTCGCCAGTCCTCAAACGCGGCAAATCCCTGGTCCAGGCGGCGTGTCGTGCCCCGATCAAGCCAGAGCGTGGCCCTGGAGAGTGTCTGCAGGAAGCGGCGGTCGTGGCTGATCAGCACCAGAGCAGAACGGCAATTGTGCAGATAGGCTTCCAGCCATTCAATGGCCGAAAGGTCAAGGTGATTGGTTGGCTCATCCAGCAGCAGGATGTCCGGATCGGCAGCGAGCACCCGGGCCAGGGCTGCCCGACGCGCTTCTCCACCGGAAAGCTGCTCCGGCGCCTGGTCGACACTGAGACCGAGCTTGCCCATCAGGCTGAAGGCCCGCGTCACCTCATCGCCCGGCGCAAGTCCGTCCGTCACATAGTCCTCGACAGTGGCAAAGCCCGCGAGCGACGGTTCCTGTCCGAGGTAACGGATCGTCGCGCCAGGCTGCGCAAAGCGACTTCCCTGATCTGCTTCGATCAGGTCGGCAGCGATTTTCAGCAGCGTCGACTTGCCGGAACCATTGCGTCCTACGAGCGCCAGACGCTCCTGGGCGCCGAGCTGCAGCTCGGCGCCGGCAAGCAGCTGCGTGGCGCCAAAGCGCACATGAATATCGCCAAGAAGCAGGAGCGGCGGGGCCATGGTGGCACAATTCCCAAAAGATGGTTGTTAGAAGCTATCAGGCAAGCACCTGTCCAGTGCCGCGCGGCACGCGCCCATCGCTTTCCATCCCGAAGAAAGGTGGGACTCAGGCTTCGGACAGCGTGGGCTCAAGGCCGGCAGGATCTTGATGGATGATCACTTCGGCCCGCGGAAACGCCTCCATCAGGTCGGCTTCGACCGCATCGCTCACAGCGTGGGCACGGGTCAGGCTCATCGCCGGATCAAGCTCCAGGTGCAGCTGAATGAAGGTATGAACTCCGGCCATGCGGGTGCGTAGATCATGCAGATCCGTCACGTCCTTGTGACGCATTACAATCTGCCGAATGCGATCACGCTCTTCATCCGGCAATTCACGATCCATGAGCTGATCGTAGGACTGCCGAAACACGTGCACGGCACTCAGCGCAAGCAGGAACGAGATGATCAGCCCAACTGCCGGATCTGCCTTCTGCCAGCCGAAGCGGCTGGACAGCACCACGCCCAGCACCACCCCAAGATTGCTGAGAAGATCACCGACATAATGCATGCGGTCGGCGCGGATGGCGATGGACCCGGTCCGTCGCACCGTCATTTCCTGAACCACCAGCAAGATGAGCAGCAGCACGATCGACACCCCGACCGCGCCAAGCGCGATGGCCGGCGCGACAATGGCATGGGGCTCAAGCAGGCGGCTGACCGATTCAATGGCCAAAAATGCCACGGAGCCGGCGATGAAGGCCGACTGCATCAGCCCGGCCAGCGGCTCGGCCTTGCCATGACCAAAGCGGTGTTCGGCATCGGCTGGCATCAAGGCATGACGGATGGCGATCAGGTTGATCGCAGAGGCAAATACGTCGACCGCCGAATCGGCCAGTGAGGCCAGCATCGCGATCGAGTCACTGATCAGGTAGGCCGCGAGCTTGATGAAGACCAGCACCAGCGCAACGATGATCGCCGCCCAGGCCGTACGCTGCATCAGCGTGCCTTCAGCCGTCATGGGAACAGGCGCTCCGTGCGCCAGGCGCCATCGAGCGCATCGCGGCGATAGACGAGCCGGTCATGCAGCCGGAAGGGACGATCGCGCCAGAACTCGATTTCGAGCGGAGCCACGCGAAAGCCCGACCAATGAGGTGGGCGCGGTACCTGGGTAAGCGCATATTTTGCCGCGTAGCGCGCGATCTCCCGTTCGAACACGAAACGGCCTTCCATGCTCCGTGACTGCGCCGAGGCCCAGGCCCCGATCTGGCTGTCCTTGGGCCGGGTAGCAAAATAGGCATCGGCTTCCCGGGCGCTGACGAGGCTCACCTGCCCGCGCACCCGCACCTGACGGCGCAGTGTGCGCCAGTGAAAACACAGCGCAGCCCGCGGTTGCGCCTGCAGTTCCTGTCCCTTGGCACTTTCCAAATTGGTGTAGAAGACAAATCCGTTGGGATCGGCATGTTTGAGCAGGACCATGCGGACATTGGGCAGACCATCGGCATCAACGCTGGCCACGGCCATGGCATTGGGATCATTGGGCTCGGATCTGCCGGCCTCTTCGAGCCAGGCATGAAAGAGCTCAAGCGGCTCGTCTACCGCAGACATGCCGCCTGCATCGCCCAATTCGCGCGTCGTACTCAAAACCTGCCACCATTCTTCCAGCCTGCCGCTGCGCGGCGGCATTCGTCCTGCCTATAGCACGGTCGTCTCGGGCGAGAGAACCCGCCCGCCACAGGGACCGCCCGGCGCCGGCCATGGAGCACGCGCCAGGATTTGCCGCAATCACAGCTTCGTGACAACTTTACGAGGCCTGAGCCGGATTAGGCTTGGGCTCACAATCATGTGGGGGCATGACCATGAAAATCCGCTTTTCGCATCTGGCGCGCCTTCTGGGCGCGGCGGCCGGTTGGGCTATTGTCAGTCTTCCGGCACTGGCAGCGGCACCCGCCAGTTCCGCGCCCTCGCAGGCGGCCCTGTTCGCACGCTTCGATGCCATGATCAGCGCACCCTTGCAGCAGGCTTGGGACAGGCAGATGGCCTCAAACCCCAATCAGGTGGGGTCGCCCCACGACAAGGCGAACGCCCTGTGGGAACTGGGTGAATTTAGGAAATTCGGCTGGGCAGCGCACATCGAGGTCTTCGACGTCCTCTACCCCACGCCGCGCAAGGAAAAGCTCGAGATCTTGGGCCCTCACCCCTTCGCCGCGACCCTAAAGGAGCCTGCGCTTGCCGGTGACGGTTCGGCCAGCGAGACCGAGCCGGCGCTGCCTGCCTATCTTGCCTATCAGGGCGATGGCGATGTCACCGCGCCGCTTGTCTACGTCAACTACGGCATGAAGGCCGATTACGCCGCCCTGGCCCGCATGGGCATCAGCGTCAAGGGCAAGATCGTGATTGCGCGCTACGGTCATGGCTGGCGCGGGCTCAAGGTGCTGCTGGCCCAGCAGCACGGCGCGGTTGGCTGCATCATCTACTCGGATCCGGCTGATGACGGCTACGCCACCGGCGGCGTCTACCCCAACGGGCCACAGCGTCCGCCGTTCGGAATTCAGCGCGGTTCGGTTGAAGACACCTCGATCATGAACGGTGATCCCCTGACCCCCTGCTATGGCGCGGTGCCGGGGGCCAAGCGCATTCCCATCAAGGATTCACCGGCCATCCTTAAGATCCCGGCGCTTCCCATCTCCTATGCCGACGCCAAGCATTTTCTCGCACTTCTGACGGGCGATG
>JAKAVI010000358.1 GCA_021817355.1 Pseudomonadota bacterium
TTTCGTAATTTGCGGCTCAGGAGCCCGCATTCAGGCAAGCAGCAAAGCTTTCAGGCGTTCGGCGGGCTTAGTCTGCGCAGGGCACAATCTCGCCTGGCACAGCTCCTCAACACCGCTCTTGCCCGCAAGCCTCGAACGCAACCTCGGTTGTCCACTTAATCGAATCGGGTCGCCAAATGTCCGATATTCTCAGATCGATAGCGCCTAGCTTATTGGGATACCAGGTACATATCGCGCCCCCTTCTGAATAGGATAGGTGTACTGGAAAATTTATCACCATGAAACAGCCATGCAATTGCGCAGGACTCTTGAAGTTGTCCCTATCAGGGTATTTGAGGCTTGGCCGATGGTGCACTGAGGAGGAGGTGATCTGTCTCTGCCTTCTGGACGCTTCCCTCTGGTTATAGAGGATGCTGGCGTCGTTCGCGGTGTGATCGCCATGGAATCGAGTGCTCGAGGATTGGCCGCGAGCGGATAAAGGATATGGAGCTACTCCGGATCACCGTTCGCTAATGCGTCACTCTGCCCGGTTTGCTTCGGGCGTGAGCGATGAGAATGCCATGGCTGGACTCTCATCTCGCCGGCAAGTGACGAACCTAGGGGTGTCGCCCGCCTTGGCTCCAGCTTATGGCCGATTTGCGAAAGATAGCTCGCTTCAGGGCTCGCCGGTCCTGCGTCAACTCAAAGTCCATATGTACCTGGTACGGGGCCGTCGGTGAGCACAATGCATCCATTGACAATTATGGATTAAGAGTGAAATCTAATTAGGTGATGCTTATTTAATCTGCGGTATCGCCGCGAGATTAATGTTGGGACTATGCGGGGGCTGGACCATGAAGCATTTAATATCAGCGGCAACATGCGGGTCGATTCTGGCGATGGGATGGGGTGCTGGAGCGCAGGCTGCCGCACAAGATCAACGCATCAAGGCGCATGGCATAGAGACGGTGATCGTCACAGCCGAGAAGCGTGTTGAGGCGGCGCAAAGCGTTCCCGTCCAGTTGACAGTTCTGACAGCAAAGGATCTGCAGAGGCAGGGCATTGAGACGGTAAATGGGCTGCAATATGCCACGCCCAGTTTGGAAATTGTTCCTGCATTTGGTAGCGGCCAGCCGGAATTCCGGCTGCGCGGAGTTGGGTTCGACGATTATGCATCGAATAACTCCTCTACTGTTGGCGTCTATGTGGATGGCGTGGCGCTTCCCATTCCAGCGCAAACGCAGGGCAATATTTTCGATTTGCAACGCACCGAAATTCTTTATGGGCCGCAGGGCACGCTTTACGGCATGAACACCACCGGTGGTGCAATCAACTTCATTACCAATAAGCCGACCGATGAATTCAAAGCTGGAGCATCGGCGCAATATGATAGCCACAACGAGTTTATCGGTAACGGATACATTTCTGGCCCCATCGCTCAGGGGCTCGATTACCGTATCGCGTTCACCACCGATCAGGGTGGGGCGTGGCAACGCAACGTCAATACTGGTCATCTTTATGGCGAGAAAAACACGAGCGCAGTGCGCGGTGAATTAAGCTGGACCATCAATGACAATTGGAATGTGCTCGTTGAGGCACATTATGGATATGACCGGTCGCATCCCACAGGGCTTTATTTATTCAAACCAGTGTTGGCGAACAATCCCTACAACCGAACTGGCGTGACAATCCCTGCGTTCAGTAGCAAGTATACGGCCTGGGGAGGCTCGCGCACGTTTCAATCGCTGACTGGGATCGGGCCCGCACAGGAGCCGTTTCATCACAACAAATCATACGGTGCGAGTATCCATATTTATGGTGATTTAGGCTTTGCAACGCTGACTTCGATCACAGCAGAAGAGGGGCTGCTTCGGCGCGAATATAATGACTGGGATGCGACACCCAGTGCTTTAGCTGGAACCTATTTCAATACTGGCGCGCATGTTTTTTCTCAGGAAGTGCGGCTCGCATCAAACAGCACTGGCCCATTCGGGTGGATTATCGGTGCCTATTATTCTCAACAGATACTACATGAAGAATTTGATTCAGACTTCGCACAGTCGCTTGGCTTGGTGTTGGGTACGTCCTATCAACAGCATGTCAGCGATAAGGCGGTTTTCATTCACTCTTCATATAAGCTAGCAAAAAATCTTCAGCTCATCGGTGGCTTGCGTTACACCTCGGAACATCGCTCGTTGAGTGACTTCCTGCTTTCAGGTGTCTTTCTTCCAGGCGCTCCTGTCATTCCGTTTACCCCTAGTACTAACAAGTCGATCTCCGATGCAAACGTCTCAGGCGTGGGAGAATTAAAATACACCCCTTTCGAAAATGTCATGTTCTATGCCAGTGTCAGCAAAGGTGTGAAGTCCGGTGGCTTTACGACCTACAATGGATCCGAAAGTGCGCCACCCTTAAAGCCAGAAACGCTTTGGGCCTATCAAATGGGATTTAAGTCTAACCTGTTGGACAATACGCTCCAGCTAAACGGCGCAGCCTTCTGGTATGATTATTACGATGAGCAGATCCAATCGGCAGTGTGGGGCACCACTGGCCCGGTCGGATCACTGGTGAACGCACCGCAATCCCATATCTATGGCGGCGAGCTGTCCGCCATTTGGCAGCCAACCCAAAAGTTTACCTTTACAGAATCGGCCGGCTGGAAAGATGGGAAGTTCGACGTATTTAATAACTTCCTCGATATTCCTGCTTCCGCCGCTGTGTGTGTTCCGGCGTCCATCTGTGCGCCCGGGGGATCGCGTCTGCCTGTTTATGACAACAAAAAGGGCGCTCGCCTGGGCTTCCCGCCCCTCAGCTATAATGGCTCAGTATCCTACAGATGGCAGCTTCCCGATTACATGTTGACGACGGAGGCCGATTGGGTTTTCCACGATCACCTCAATCCGCTTCTGCTTGGTTCGCAGTTTTATGTTCATTCTTACTGGCTGACGGATGTAAACGTTAGTTTGGCGCCTGACGACGGTCCGTGGACAGTCACCGTATTTTGTCACAACTGTACCAACACCCAATACGATACCACCCGCAACTTTTTCCTAACTGGTATTGATATTGCGCAGCGTGGCGAGCCGGAAACCGTAGGTGTCCGGGTGAGTTATCGATATTAAGCCTGCCCAAGGATGCGAACTTCTCCCTGACTATTTGCCTGGCAAAGCGCGGGCAAAACATTGCCGCGTTTTCCTGTACGATCTATGATTTTAAGGCTAGTGCCCGGGTGCATTGACCCGCTACGTGTCTTGCAATTTTCATAATAGGACCCGCGGCAGGTGAGGGACTTGTGGAAATGATTGAGGAAAAGCTCTTCATCGCGGGGCGTTGGGTTTTGGCTGAGGAAACGCTTCCTGTTGAAGACCCATCAACCGGCAGAACGATTGGCACGATTGGGGCGGGCAATAGCGGTCACGTGGATGCGGCCGTGGAGGCGGCTGGAGCAGCATACCGCGGTGGATGGGGTGCGTTGACAGCGACCGAGCGCGGCCGCGTTCTGGCTCGTATGGCCGCCGCAGTGGTTGCAAAGGTTGACGCACTTGCCGAACTGGAGGCATGCGATGTCGGCAAGCCGATCACACAGGCGCGGGCCGATGCGATAGCGTTGGCGCGCTATTTGGAATTCTATGCCGGAGCCGCTGACAAGCTACACGGCGAGACCATACCCTATCTGAGCGATTATACCGTCTATACTCTGCGTGAGCCTCATGGCGTGACCGCACACATCGTGCCATGGAATTACCCAATGCAGATCATCGGACGCTCGGTTGTCGCGGCGCTAGCAGCTGGTAATGCCACGGTCGTAAAGCCCGCCGAAGAGGCAAGTCTTAGCGCGCTTGCATTCGCCCGTATAGCGAAGGAAAGTGGCCTTCCAGATGGTGCGATGAATGTAGTGACCGGTATTGGTGAGAGTGCGGGCGCAGCGCTAGCTGGGCATCCGGGAATCAATCACCTCTCGTTCACAGGATCAACTTCGGTCGGAGCGTTAGTACAGTCGGCCGCGGGAAGAAATGCCGTTCCGGTTACGTTGGAGCTTGGCGGAAAGTCAGCTCAGGTCGTTTTCGCAGATGCCGATCTTGATCGCGCGCTTCCGTTTCTGGTCAGTGCCGGTATCCAGAATGCGGGGCAAACCTGCTCCGCTGCCTCACGGCTTTTGGTCGAACGGACGATCTGCGAACCGCTGATCGAAATGCTGGCGGAGCGCTATCGCGCGTTACGCGTTGGCGCAGCAAGGGACGACCTCGATGTTGGCCCACTGATTTCAGCCGCTCAGAGAGCGCGCGTAGAAAACTTCATTTCGCAGGGGCGCAAGGGCCGTGTCGTAGCTGAAGGAAAAATCGTTCCGTCCGCGCCCTCAGGAGGTCACTTCGTGGCGCCGATCCTATTTGCCGATGTCAAGCCAGACGATGTCATTGCACAGGAGGAAATCTTCGGGCCAGTTCAGGTGGTAATTCCATTTGAATCCGAAGAACAGGCTATAGCAATCGCGAATGGCACTGAATATGGGCTGGTTGCTGGCACTTGGACGCGCGACGGCGGCCGCGCCATGCGCATGGCCCGGGCGCTACAGGCCGGCCAGGTATTCATCAACAATTATGGCGCCGGTGGCGGAGTGGAATTGCCCTTTGGGGGCACCCGCCGTTCTGGTCACGGTCGAGAGAAGGGCTTTGAGGCACTCTATGCATTCACGCGGTTGAAGACTGTCGCCGCATTTCATGGGTAGGATCAGGCATGCGCTTGAAAGAAAAAGTAGCGATCGTGACAGGTGGAGCTTCAGGTTTTGGCGCCGGCATCGTGCGCCGCTTTGCTCAGGAAGGCGCCCACGTGATCATTGCGGATCTGAATGAAGAAGCTTCAGCAGGTCTCGCAAAAGAGATAAATGGCATGGCGGTTCGTACAGATGTCTCGCGGGGAGATGATGTCGCCAGGCTCGCCGAGGTTGTCGCCGCAAAATTTGGTGATGTCGACATTCTGATTAACAATGCTGGCATCGGCCATAAGCCACAACCACTCGATACTCTGCCTGAGGAGGCCTTTGACCGCATTCTCGCAGTCAATGCCAAATCAGTTTATCTCACTGCCCATGAAATCGTGCCAAGGATGAAAGCTCGCAATAAAGGCGTGATTGTGAACGTCGCATCTACCGGGGGCGTCAGCCCCAGGCCCAATTTGACCTGGTATAACGCCTCTAAGGGGTGGATGATCACAGCCAGCCGGGCCATGGCGGTAGAGCTCGCACCGTTTGGCATCCGCGTCAACGCCATCAATCCAGTGGCGGGCGAAACGCCGCTTTTGGCGACTTTCATGGGCGAAGACACTCCTGAAATGCGGGCCAAATTTCTTGCCTCTATCCCGATCGGACGCTTTAGTACGCCAGAGGACATCGCCGCCGCCGCGACCTTTCTCTGTAGCGACGAAGCATCTATGATCACGGGAGTGGCAATTGAAGTCGACGGAGGGCGCTGCATTTGATTAAGGAGGTAGGCCTGTGATTGCACGCTCGAAAGCGCCGGATTTACTCTTTCGCGAAATTGAAAGCCGGGAAGGAGAAATGGTCGCGCTCGCTCAAGACCTGATCCGCTTTCCTACTATCAATCCACCAGGCGATGTCTATCAGCCTTGCGCTGAATACCTCGGAAACCGTCTGGCGAAGCATGGCTTTCAAGTCAAATACGTTCGGGCGGCTGGTACACCAGGAGAAAGTGACCGATATCCCCGCATCAATGTGATCGCTCGTTATGAAGGCAAGAGCAAAGGCCGTTGCGTACATTTCAACGGTCATCTCGATGTTGTTCAGACGGGTGATGGGTGGACCGTGGATCCATTCGGAGGCGAGGTAAAGGATGGTAAGCTCTATGGCCGCGGCGCCTGTGATATGAAGGGTGGCATCGCGGCGTCGGTAATCGCGGTGGAAGCGCTGATTGATTCCGGTCTCGACCTGCCGGGTGCTATTGAGATTTCAGGGACAGTCGACGAGGAATCCGGCGGTTTTGGGGGGGTCGCTTACCTAGCTAAAAACGGTTGGTTTTCTAAGCCACGTGTCGATCATGTCATTATTCCCGAACCCCTGAATGTGGATCGGGTTTGTATTGGACACCGTGGGGTATGGTGGGCGGAAATCGAAACCCTTGGTCGAATCGCGCATGGCTCCATGCCCTTTCTTGGAGATAGCGCGATCCGGCACATGAGCGCTGTACTGGAGAAATTCGAGAAGGAACTGTACCCCGCTTTGGCAATGCGTCAATCGGACATGCCGGTGGTGCCTGAGGGCGCACGGCGATCAACCATGAACATCAATTCAATTCATGGCGGAGAGAAGGAATGGGGTGGCGACGGATTGCCAGCCCCCTGCGTCGCCGATTCCTGCCGCGTCGTGATAGACCGTCGCTTCCTGATAGAGGAATCTCTGACAGCGGTTTCTGGCGAAGTGGAAGCGCTGCTCCAACGCATAGCCCAGGAACGACCGTCATTCCGCTATAAGTTACGTGAATTGTTCAGTGTCGAACCATCCATGGCCGATCGTGATGGGCCGGTCGCGACAGCGACTGCGAAGGCGATCCGTCAAGTCTTGGGTAAGGAGGCCGAGATTGTCTGTTCGCCTGGAACCTATGACCAGAAGCATGTTGACCGCATTGGCAAGCTCAAGGAGTGTATTGCTTACGGTCCCGGAGTTCTCGAGATGGCTCACCAGCCTGATGAATGGGTGGGAATCGGCGATATGATCAACTCGGCAAAAGTGATGGCGCTGTCGACCGTAGATTTACTCACGCGTTCATGATCGCATCTTTGGGCCTTTGAATAGCGCATAAGCCGTCGTTGTCCAAATGCGTCGCGCATCGCTGGTGGCGTTCTTCTTTAATGTGCACCCTCGCGCGTTCATTGGCACCAACGGCGTCGTCTGTCGCCAAATGGCGACTATAAAGAAGGCACCTCAAACCATGCCAGAAGGCCAGGCTGGCGCTAGGTACGGAATCGGCCATCAACACCCTCGGCGACATCGCCATGGACGACACAATCTTCCTGAAAGTCCCGCGATCTATCGCCGTTAACTGCCGGTGGGCTACGCTTTGCAAATCGCCGTACTCACGCAGTGTTGTAGAGGAAGCTTCTCTTCCTCCTGGCCCTGCGCGCCTTTTCGCATTGAGAAAGGAAGGAAATTCGCGCCTCCCGCTCCAACAAAAGTCGAGACGATGGACGTGGGAGCCTCACTCCTGTGATCTGCGCCAATTCCATCATCATGGATCTTCGCCCTCCAGTTCTAAATGCGCTCGCGGCGGATAAGGGGCTATCGACCCGTAGGCCATGACCCATCAAGAACTACCAATCCCTTAAGCCTTGCACGCAGTAAAAACTGCTACCAACCGGTGGCGTGATGCGACGTATGCCTTAGAAAAATTGGTGGTAAATGAGCATGATATTCAGCACTCATTCGGGAGATTTGGTGATGCCGAGGAAGGGCGACTGCCGGCAGATAGCTAGGAACCGTCTTGACAAAAGCCCGAGTAGAGCAAGAGCTATGATAAGGAGTACTGTACGGCATGCCAAAGCACCGGTCCTAAACAGTAACGGCTTGTAGGCTATAATCGCATCTAAAAGTGCCTAACCTGCCTTCAAGTCATTAGACCCGTGTCATCGCCGCGATTGGCTTTCGTTCTCTGTCCGGGAAAAATCGTAACGCGAAGAGGACGATGGCCATGTTTACGAGGAGGCCGATGAGACCCGCGTTCACACCATCGACGGGCAGGGCAAATTCAAAGACGACAATTGCGGTAATATCGCCGGCGAGAATACCCGCGATGATTGCCGCTGGTCGCATCCGCCGTAAAAAAAGGATCCCCATCATGCCAGGCAGCGCCTGAACAATTCCGAAATAGAACAGATTGTTGATTGTAACCAACAATTGCGATGAGGTTGCTGCTCCGGCAATTGAAAGCAGCAAATAGGCTACAATGATAACCTTTGACCATTGACGCTGCTGATCGCTACTCAGGCCTGGAATAAGATTGCGCGAGACGAGTGAGCCAATTGTCAGACAGACCCCTGTCAGGACCACCAGTGCCGACAGAGTGGCTCCTGCCATAACGAGCCCCGTGAGGGGCCTGGACAATATAGCCTGCACAACATCGGGAAAGACCTCATTTGCCGATTGGATCCGCAAGGCCGGGTGGTATACCGCAAAATAGGCGATGAAAGTCAGAAGTGGAAACATCAGCATGTAAAGAGGCATCGTAATTTGAGCCTGACGCACGGCCGATGCCGAGCGGGCGGTAAATACATAAGCGCATGTCATTGGCACAATGCAGAAGCCGACACATTGCGTGAGGATTGTAGTGATTGAGAAGATGTTCCCCTGAAGGGTTACGCCCATCGCGCTTTTTCTGAGCGCGGCTATGGGAATGGAAGCCTGACTATTCATAGTCCAGTGATGGAGCGCCGCACTCGCCGTCAATATGATTGCAAGTATAACAAGGACGTCCTTTAACACCGCAACATAGGCCGATGCTCTTATCCCGGAAATCGCGATGTATGCGAACGCAAGTAGTCCGGCCAGGCTTGTAACCAGCAGAGGTGAAATCGACCAGTGCATGACCTGTAGGACGATTTGCAGTCCAAGAAACTGCTGCATGCCAAGTGGTATCAGAAAAATCAATGATGCGCATGTAACCACGACTTCCAGCGCACGACTGCCGAAGTGGCGACGAAATAGGTCGGGCATTGTTACGGCGCCATGCATCCGACCTGCGCGCCATATCAGTGGGTTAAGAAAGTAGCCTACGACAAAGGCTAGAAGAATATATCCAATGAACCATGTAACAAAATCGATGCCGCCCGCATAGATTCCACCAGGGTAACCAAAAATGGAGGTGATGCTGTACGTCTCCCCGACGCCTAGAAAGAAAAACAGTACCGCATTGAATTGACCCGACGCGACAAAAAAATCTTCTGCCCTTTGATGTACGTGTCCGAGCTTTGAAAGCGCCGCCAATCCGAGCGAAAGTAAGATGATAACCAAAAACGTAGCAGTCACAGGGAGTCACCACTGTCACATTCTAAGCCAAATTCCGGGTTCGGCCGATGGCGGTCGTAGCCAAACCAACATATGGCGAGGCAAAGTGACGTGATTGGAATGCACGCGAAAAGCCATAGAAGGGCAAGGGGCACGCCGAATACGGTAATTTGAAGGGTACCAAGCAGTGGTACCGTCGGAATTACCGACAAAAAGGGTATGGCAATACCTATCAGGTAGCGTGCAGTTGGCGACACGGAAGTACTCCTAGCTTGCAGACTCACAAAGTGTGCCAGGTAAGTCCTGTCGCGCCTGGCGGTAACGTCGCTTCATAAACGCCACGCGCGACGGCACGCGAAAGGACGTCTGCAGCAATAGCGCCCAGACGTGCCACCGTGAATTCCGGAACGGAGCCTTTGAGTTTTTGCTTCGCAGTAGAAAGTCCGAATACCACGTCGCCGTCAAAAGGTGAATGGATGGGGCGGATCGCCCGTGCGAGACCGTCCTGGGCCATCATTGTAACCCTCTTCATTTGATCAATGTTCAGATCGACGTCTGTTGCCACGCAAGCAATCGTGGTATTTTTTAGTGGCCCAGGATGAGCCTTTATCCGTCCCCAATCTTCTGTCCCCACGCGCTTGTCGGAGGGACCAAGACCGCCGAATTCATTTCCGATTTCGAACGGACCAGCCCAGAAGTTCTTGGTTCCTGGCACTAAGGTAGACCCCAAGCTATTGACGGCAACAATCGCCCCCACTGTCATACCATCAGTCGTCACGAAGGAGGCCGATCCTAACCCGCCCTTAATGCCGCCGGACTCCGCACCATAACCCGCACCAGCTGTGCCCAGTTTGAAGTCCAGCGACGTATGTGAAACCGCTTCAAGGCCAAGATCGCGATATGGAGGATGTAGACCCCAGTTCTTGTCGCCGCGATTGGCAAGATCATAAAGAATTGCGGCCGGAACCACTGGCGAGGGTGGCACACCTGGTGGCGCAAACGCGGCAAATCCCCGTCCGTGCGCGCCAAGCCATGTGGCAACACCGTCCGCCGCTGCTAGCCCGTAAACAGATCCACCCGACAACACAACTGCATCAACGGAGTGCACCAAATTCCACGAATTGAGAGCTTGAGTTTCTCGCGTTCCGGGGCCGCCACCCCGCACGTCAGCGGAGCATGTTGCACGTCCTTCGGGCAGGATCACGCTGACGCCGGTGCGAACCTTTGGATCGGCGGCTTGGCCGACTGTTAGTCCTGGTACATCGGTGATAAGATTTCGTTTGCCTGGACCACCAAGCTTTTCACCTGCAAAGGCGAAGCGTGGTGCATAGGCAAGCGCTACAGCACCGGACGTTAATGAAGCAAGCAAAACTCGGCGGTTCATACCCCACCTCCCCCAACACAGTCCCATGAGAAACGCTAACATTCATTCTGTCTGCCTGCAATGTAAAGTCCCTCAGATCATGAGTAACTGCTACGTGTTCACGCGCTTTGTGATTGACGCAGGATAAAAGGTGCGGCTGGTGACAAGACGAGCTGATTTTATTGGAACCGACTGATGCGGGTGGCTTTGATGAAAGGCACGTTAGCCATTACAGCCAAACCAATGCCACGCTTACTGCTCGATAGCGTCGTCAATCGAAGATGGGCGCCAGGCCTATAAAGTGGCCTTAGTGCAATGCGAGGTTCTGCTTGTGGTGGTTTGTAAAATGGCTGCCTACTGTGAAAATAATGATAAGAGTTCCGGTCGACGCGACGAGCAGGTATCGTTCTGACAAGGCTTTTCTAAGCTCTATGACGTTATTCCCTACAACAGTTGAATGCGCATAGAGATAAGTCTGGTCAATTTCGAGCCTGTTCATGGCCAGGTCCTCGGCCTTCATCAGAGATTGCTGATCGGGCAAGCGCGAGCTCGTAATGCTCGAAGGGCGTGCCCGCGAGCATCCATCCGAGGACATAGTCCTTCTCAACGACGTGTGGCGTGACGGACGTCTGCTGGGAGATTGCGAGGATTTCGCGCTTTTCGATCATGTCGTTCCCTCGCGAGCCCGGCGTTGGGGCACGCGCAGCCGCCACTTTGTCACCACATGGGACCCATCCTGGGCAGGGTCGAGCTTCGCATGGCCGCCACTGAGGTTGTGTTTGCAAAGGCAGGTGAGATCAGCACCGTCGGGCAATCGCTCAGCCAGAAAACCGAGGCGCTTGAAGACGGCGCCGTTGCCGAGACGCACCGCGTACTCAATGAGCTTCTTGTCGTCGCGATCGCCTCGCCGCAGATAAGCGGCAAGGCAATCGGCTACGTGCTGGATGCCGCCTCCGAGCGCGGGGTCATCCAGCATGTCGATGACCGTGCGGTGCACGTCGGATACGGGGACGCGGGTCTGATGGCGCCAGACGCTCTTCATGCCGAAGAGCTTCGGTTCGTCGATGTGCTTCAAGGAAAACAGCGCGCCGTGTCGCTCCTGTCGCTTCTGACGCACGGCCTGTGCCGTCATCACCACGATGTCCTTGAAGATTTGCTCGGTGAGATCCCAATGCTCGGCCGCCGTGTGCCCGCCGATATATGCCGGCGCGAAGAGCGCTGGGACGAGAACCCAGGGATCGTCAAGGACGCGGTCGGATCCCATCGTATCGATCGACGCTGCGACATAGGCTCCCCGGCCGACCCGTCTCAGCCAACCCTGCTCGGTCCAGCGTGAAAGGCGCTGGGCGGCCGCGGTGCGGTCGAGTTGCAGAGTGCTGGCGACGTCATCCACGTGGATCACGTCTCCCGCTGCGGATAGGACGCGGACGAGCTGTGCTCGACCTTGGGGAAGATGGGGTGCGCCTTGTTCCATGTGCTACAATTAGCATAAAGTGCGAAGTTCTGCGGAGAGAATAACAGCCGGCTGTCGATGTGTGCATTGCTCTGTCATCGACATAAAAATGCCTGCCCATAAAAATGCCGAGCCAGCCCGGACAGTGGCTGTTTTCAAACAATTTTCCGGTACTTAGCTCGGCATAATTTTGTCATCCTACTCCCCTCGCAATCGATGCAGAGGAGGAAGAGGTGACCTTGGAAGTGTTTTTTAAATCGCAGCCGGCTTCTTCGCAGATTGAAGTCAGGGGCATTCGCAGATGTTTTGGACCTGTACACTGACAAGCTTCGACAAGGGGCTACTCGGAAGAGTATGCGGCTCAAGCGTTCCGCCTGATCAAGCGTTTCAGTCAGTGGCTCACCGGCCATGGTTTGCGCCCCAGGGATATCGACGAGCGGTTGGTTGCCCGGTTCTTTCGGAGCCGCGCGCAATGCCAAGTACAAACCAGCGTTGACCGTTCCGCGATGAGAAGGCTGTTGGCGATACTGCGTGAGGCCGGAGTCATCGGGCTGCCTTTACCCCCTTCGCTCTACGCGGTTGAACAACTGCTATGCAGATTACCAAGGATACATGCAGCGCAAGCTTGGTGTCAGTCCAGCCACGACAGTAGCCTATTCCAGCTACTTGCGCCCGTTTCTGCGCTCGCTAGCGCTCAACTGCATCGCCGACATCGCGTGGATAACGGCCTCCGATTCCATCCGCTATATCGAAGAGCATGCAGGCGACGGCAGCCCTACTACGGCCGTGGCCTTCTGTTCGCGGCTCCGTTCGTTTCTGCGGTATCTCAGCGCCGAAGGCCTGGTTACCGAAGACCTCTCTGCCTACGTTCCTTTGGTCAAGGTCCCAAAAGCCTTGGGGCGAAGCAAATGGGGGCGCGTAGTGCGGAAAATCCGCACGCTGCGCGCGACGAGGAGGGGGCTGGAAACGTGGCGACGCCGAGGTATTTCGGCCGAGCCGGCGCGCCAGTCCTCGACCCTACCAATCGGAACCCCCGCCATTCAGGACGGGGAGGATGTCAGGAGGTTTATTGCTGTCGATTACGGTACACGCGGCGTGATCTGCAATAGCATTGGAACCGGTGCTATCGTCACGCCGGTGAGCCGCGTGGTGCTTTAAAATCTTTATCAGAAAGCGCGAGTTATCCAGATTAACGTGACGAATAAGCCGGTGCCGAGGGGAATTTCCGCGTCATTACTGGGCATGTCGTTCCAGTGCATCGCGGAGCCAGCGAAGGTTTGGAGATGGAGCGAGTTTTGTCGCAGGTGTGAAGCATGTCACTTCTGTTCGGAGCGACCGTGTGGAGGGAGGCAAAGCGCAGGTTCGGGCATCGGAGCGCAAAGTGTGCCATGTTGCTCAACCGCGCGAGGTCCTAGCGGGACACCCGTCCTGGCCAAACGCGCATGGCATAGGTCGCAACTGTCGAGACTGGTTCGCAGCCTTATCGCTTGGCAAGCCTTTGACAATTATTCATATTATACTATATAATCGAATATAGTATAACAATTCACCATGCGTACTGGATATACTGGTTTGGTGAAAATAATATAATTAGGTATCCGCTATGCGTTTGCCCCAGCCTGTCGATATCGCCTTCCAGACACTCTATTCAGAGCTTGTCCAGCGCAGTCTCGACGAAAGCTTCACTTCCGAATTTTCCACGCGGGGCAGATTCGTGCCGGTCGAGGTCAAGGGTAGAAAATACTGGTACTTCGACGCGCCTAAACCTCAAGGCCGCGGCCAGGATCGCCGCTACGTTGGTCCTGTGAATGATCCGGAAATCACCAGGCGGGTCGAAGCCTTCAAGGATCTCAAGGTCAACCTTAAGGGGCGTCGCCTTTTGGTCTCCACGCTGATCCGTGAGGCCCATCTGCCGCGTCCGCTACGGATGAGCGGGCAAGTGGTAGAGGAAATGGCCAGAGCTGGGTTCTTCCGCTTACGCGGCGTGCTCATCGGCACGGTTGCCTATCAATGTTATTCCGCCGTACTCGGCAGACGCCTTGACGCGGCGGCGATGCAGACCGGTGATGCGGACTTTGCGCAATTCCATCAGATCTCAGTGGCGATCAGGGATTCCATGCCGCCCATGCTTGAAGTGCTGCGACGGGTCGACCCGAGTTTTCGCGAGGTACCGAGCCATGCTGGTGGCAGGGATATTGCCAAATTCGTATCGCGGGACAACTTCAAGGTGGAGTTTCTCACACCCAACCAGTGGTCTGACGACCAGGAGGGCAGGGCCGTGCCCATGCCCGCATTGGGAGGAGCGGCGGCATTTCCGCTTCGCTTCCTCGATTACTTAATCTACGAGCCCATCCGTGCAGTGCTATTGCATGGAGCGGCCGTGCCGGTCCTCATTCCTAAGCCGGAGCGCTATGCCGTTCACAAGCTCATTGTTGCAACGCGCCGCCCTTTGAGCGGCGATGCGGCCGCCAAAAGTCCTAAGGACCGGCTGCAGGCTCGGTCGATTATCGAAGCGATGATCGCAAATCGTCAACATGCAGATCTTGCTTCTGCCTTCACTGAAGCATGGGGGCGTGGAGAGCATTGGCGCGACGCGATCCGCACCAGCGTCGCGACCTACGACAACAATGTTCAGAGCGAGCTTCGGGCAGCACTCGCGAAGGGCGTGACCGAACTTGGATTAGACCTGGCCGCTTACGATCTTGCCGAAAGTAGCAGCCAAAGACGCCGTGGTATCTGATCCTGAATGATTTACGGATTACCGATCTGGCGATTGCCCTTTTTTCGATTTCCTGCCGCTGGAACCGCCACGATCCGCCGACCTTGAAGCCAGGACTCTTATCTGCCGACGCGAGCTTGTAGGCGGTCTTCCATTGATCTTGATAAGTTCCGCCACCTCCCGCTTCATTAGCATTTTGTCGGTCATGCGTTCATCGCGAGTCGTGCCATACGAAGCCTACAGAGGGTACCCAAGATCCACGATGAAAATTTGAACGGCACAAAACCACTGGGCTGAAGGGGGATTTTCGGCCCGCTTTCTGCTTCTCGGCGGCCGACCTGCGTGGCGCGGGGCCTCGGGAGATGATTGTAGCGGCCGCACTGGCGATTTGGTGCCGGTTCGGACGCAGCTCCGCGGTCGGCGGTCTGGTGTCCCGCTCGCCCTCGACACGAAAATGCCGCGTCTGGGGTCAGGAGGTGGGTGGGGAAAGCAGCTTCTTCCTGCAGGCTGCGCGCAGAACGCTCGCGAAGCGCGCTGAACAGGTCCAGCATGGCCGCGCTGATCTTCA
>JAKAVI010000007.1 GCA_021817355.1 Pseudomonadota bacterium
TCAAGCGCATCATCGAGGAAACCCCTCTGCTTCCTGCCGCCCATCTGACCTGCGTCGGGGCCTCCAGGGCCCAGATTGATGACATCGTCCGCGCCTACTGGCAGGTGGGCGTGCGCCATATCGTGGCGCTGCGGGGCGACATGCCGGAAGCCGGCGCCCCCTATCAGCCTCACCCTGACGGGTATGCGTCGACCGCCGAACTTGTGCGCGGCATCCGCGCCATTGCGCCTTTTGAGGTCTCGGTCTCGGCCTATCCCGAACGCCATCCCGAATCGCCAAGCTTTGCCCATGACCTCGCCTTGCTGAAGGCCAAGGCCGATGCTGGTGCGAGCCGGGCGCTAACCCAGTTCTGCTTCTCCACCGAAGCGATGGCCCGCTTTCGTGACCAAGCGGCCCGCCACAATATTCCGGTAGCGATCGTGCCCGGGCTCATTCCCACAACCAATCTCAAGGGTATCGTGCGCATGGCGGCACGTTCCGGTGCGCTCGTTCCGGACTGGCTCAGGAGCCTCTACGACGGGCTTGATCACGACCTCGAAACCCGCCGGCTGATTGCCGCCAATGTGCTGGTCGAACAGGTCGAGGAGCTCTCCGCCGAAGGCTTTGAGCAATTCCACTTTTACACCCTCAACCAAGCTGACCTTACTTACGCCGCCTGTCGCATCCTCGGCCTCGGTGTGAGCGCAACGCCAGTCGAAAAGGATCTTACATGAACCGCGCCGATCGCATCTCTTGGATCAAGTCCCAGGCGAAGGAACGCATCCTGGTACTGGACGGCTCGTGGGGCGTGATGATCCAGGGCTACAAGCTCGCCGAGACAGATTTTCGCGGCAGCCGTTTTGCCAACCATAGCCACGACCTGAAGGGCAACAATGATCTACTGACGCTGACCCGTCCTGACATTATCGAAGATATCGGTAACGCCTACCTCGACGCGGGCGTCGACATTCTGGAAACCAATACCTTCAACGCCACCAGCATCAGCCAGGCCGATTACGGGCTGCAGGCTGTCGTGCGTGAACTCAATCGCGAAGGCGCTCGCCTCGCCCGCAAGATCTGCGATGCCCATTCAACGGCCGAGCACCCACGTCTCGTTGCCGGTGTGCTCGGCCCCACCAACCGTACCGCCTCGCTGTCACCGGATGTCAACGATCCGGGGTTTCGCAATATCACCTTTGACGAGCTCAGAGCCACCTATCTGGACGCCACGCTGGGGCTTATCGAGGGAGGCGCCGATCTCATCATGATCGAGACGGTGTTCGATACCCTGAACGCCAAGGCCGCGATCTTTGCCGTAGAGGAGGCCTTCGAACAGAGCGGCGTGGAATTGCCAATCTGGATTTCCGGCACCATCACCGATCTGTCCGGACGCATGCTGACCGGACAGACGCCTGAAGCCTTCTGGCATTCGGTGCGTCACGCCAAACCCTTTGCCATTGGCCTCAACTGTGCCCTCGGAGCAGCCGAACTGAGGCCCTATGTCGCCGAACTGGCGCGCGTAGCCGACACCCTTGTCTCCGCCCATCCCAATGCCGGTCTGCCCAATGCCTTTGGCGGCTATGATGATACGCCCGAACATATGGCAGAGCTGATCGGCGAGTTCGCCCGCTCCGGTATCGTCAATATCATCGGCGGCTGCTGTGGTACCACGCCCGCGCATCTCAAGGCTTTCGCCGCTGCGGTGAGGGGCGTAGCTCCGCGTCCGCTTCCCCAATTGCCGCGCCATCTGCGTCTTTCTGGCCTGGAGCCTTTCACCCTTACCCCTGACTTGAATTTCGTCAATGTCGGCGAGCGTACCAACATCACCGGGTCAGCCAAGTTCAGAAAACTCATCGAAGCCGGCGATTATGAAGCCGCCCTTGATGTCGCCCGCGCCCAGGTCGAGAACGGCGCCCAGATCATCGACGTCAACATGGATGAAGGCCTGATCGATTCGGAAGCGGCGATGCGGCGCTTTCTTTCTCTCATCGCCGCCGAGCCCGATATTGCCCGCGTGCCGGTGATGATCGACAGCTCCAAATGGAGCGTGATCGAGGCCGGCCTCAAGGTCGTCCAGGGCAAGCCCATCGTCAATTCGATCTCACTCAAGGAAGGCGAGCAGAAATTTCTCGAGCAGGCCAAACTGGTACAGCGCTATGGTGCTGCGGTCATCGTGATGGCCTTCGACGAAGCCGGGCAGGCCGACAGCGAGAGCCGCAAGGTCGAGATCTGTACCCGTGCCTATCATCTGCTGCGCGAGCGCCTCGATTTCGCCCCCGAAGACATCATCTTCGATCCCAATATCTTCGCCGTTGCCACCGGCATCGAAGAGCACAATGGTTATGGCCTTGCCTTTCTGGAGGCTGCGCGGCGTATACGCGAGAGCCTGCCCCATGCCCATATCTCTGGCGGGGTATCGAATTTTTCCTTCTCCTTTCGTGGCAATGAGACCGTGCGTGAGGCGATGCACTCGGTCTTTCTCTACCACGCCATCAAGCTCGGCATGGACATGGGTATCGTCAATGCCGGCCAGCTTGCGGTCTATGAGGATATTCCCTCGGAACTGCGCGAGGGCATCGAAGACGTGCTGTTCAACCAGCGCGAGGATGCCACCGAACGGCTGCTCGATCTGGCGCAGCGCTTCCGCAATGATGCCACCGGCGCCAAGAGTGAAACCTCGCTCGCCTGGCGCAGCACCAGGGTCGAGGAGCGGATCAAGTATGCGCTGGTGCACGGGATCACGGATTTCATCATTGAAGATACCGAGGAAGCGCGGCTTGCAGCCGCGCGCCCGCTGCACGTCATCGAGGGCCCGCTGATGGCGGGCATGAATGTGGTGGGAGATCTCTTTGGCGCCGGCAAGATGTTCCTGCCTCAGGTGGTGAAATCCGCGCGGGTGATGAAGAAGGCGGTGGCGCACCTCTTTCCCTTCATGG
>JAKAVI010000223.1 GCA_021817355.1 Pseudomonadota bacterium
CGTCAGCTTGAGCGGGTCATCAGCCACATTCGCGAGGAGCCGGGGCCTGTATATTTTACCGTGGTCAACCCACAACTTAGACGAGAGTTGGAGCTGCAGTGCGCGGCCCTGGGCGTGCCCTTCCAGGGTGTCCTTGATGGCCCTATTGGCATGCTCAAATCATATCTTGGCGGGGCTGCAGAGACCCATCGCCCGGGCGCCCAGCACGGGCTGGATGATCGTTATCTGCAGCGTATTGAAGCACTGAATTACACGATCTCCCATGATGATGGGCAGGCTGTTGAGCGGCTCGCTGATGCTGAGGTGATCCTCGTTGGTGCCAGCCGCACCTCCAAGACACCGACCTGTGTCTACCTCGCCATACGCGGCGTGCGCGCCGCCAATGTTCCGATTGTTGCCGGTCTTCCCATCCCCGAACCACTCCTGCGCGTCAAAGGCCCGCTCGTGGTTGGGCTCTGGGCCTCGCCAGACCGCCTCGTACAGGTGCGGCGCAACCGTCTGAACACTCTGGGAGAGATCCGCGATACTTCCTATGTGGATCTTGACGCCGTACGCTCGGAAGTGACCCAGACCCGCAAACTGTTTGAGCAATATGGCTGGCCCTCGATCGATGTCACCCGCCGCTCCGTCGAAGAAACCGCGGCCGCTGTCCTCAATCTGCTGACCGAACGGCAGGACCCCGTGCCATGAGTATCGTTCTGGCCTCCACGAGCCAAACCCGGTCCAGGATTCTTGCGGCCGCGGGCGTCAGCCACAAAAGTGCAGATCCCGGCCTTGATGAGGCTCCCTTGCGGACGGCGCTTCAGGACCAAGGTGACAGTGCGCGTGACATTGCCAAGGCCCTTGCCCGCGCCAAGGCCCTTGCGCTCAGCCCTTCTATGCCCGGACAGCTGATTGTCGGGGCTGATCAGATCCT
Organism: Pseudomonadota bacterium; assembly: GCA_021817355.1. The sequence goes on from JAKAVI010000223.1 coordinate 917, forward strand.
CATTCAGAACGGTGAGCTTTTCGCAAAGCCACAAAGCCTTCCGGATGCCGCAAGGCAGCTGCGCGCCCTGCGTGGACGAAGTCACGTCCTCATCAGCGCGGCCGCACTTGTCCGTGATGGTGAGGTCCTGGCCGAACCCTGTGCCCAGACACGCCTCACCATGCGCAACTTTTCGGACGCTTTTCTCGCTGCCTATCTCCGCGAGGAAGGTGATGCCATCTTGGGATGTGTGGGCTGTTATCATCTCGAAGGGCTCGGTGCACAGCTGTTCGCAACAATAGAGGGGGATTATTTCACCGTTCTTGGACTTCCGCTCATTGCGCTGCTGGCGTCCTTGCGCGAACTTGGCATGCTTGCGACATGAGAACCCTTCTTGCCGGTGTGGTCGGCTGGCCCATTGCCCATTCCCTGTCCCCGCGGCTGCATGGCTACTGGCTTGCTGCCCACAATATCGCGGGTGCCTATGTCAAAATGCCGGTGCGGCGTGAGCATTTCGCGCAGGTTATTGAAGGTCTTATCCTAGCCGGTTTTGCCGGGGTCAATGTGACAGTTCCCCATAAGGAGGCGGCCTTTGCCCTGGCTCGTGGCTCTGATGTGCTGGCGCGTGCGACAGGGGCCGCCAATCTTCTTGTATTTCAGGAGGATGGGACTGTTCTTGCCCGCAATACGGATGTCTTTGGTCTTCGCCGCAGCCTTGAAAGTGAGTTTGGCCTTGTCACACTCAACGGCCAGCATGCGGTTATCGTCGGCGCTGGTGGCGCCGCGCGCGCGGCAGTGATGGCACTTTGCGAGCTTGAGGTGGCAAGGATCACCATTGTTAATCGTACGCCTTCGCGTGCCGAAGGGCTTTTGGCGACCCTTGCCCCTCATCTCAGGACACAGCTTTGCCTCGCAAGCCCAGCTCAGTGGCAGAGCCTCGCCACTGGGGTCGATCTGCTCGTCAACTGCACCAGCATCGGGCTTGGCCAGGAGACCAAGTTCATGATTGATCTGGGGCGGCTGCCACCTGCGGCAAAGGTCTGCGATATGGTCTATCGGCCGGGAGGTACCGAACTGGTTCATACTGCCCGCCGGCTTGGCCTTTTGGCGATCGATGGCCTTGGCATGCTGATGCATCAGGCAGTGCCGTCCTTTGCCGCATTTTACGGTGTCACCCCCGAGGTTTCACCAAGTCTTCGCCATCACCTGGAGGCCGAGACGCCATGAGCCGCCCGCTGCTTATCGGCCTGACCGGCTCCATCGGCATGGGCAAGTCCGAAACGGCCAAGATGTTTCAGAAACTTGGTGTGCCGGTTTATGATTCCGATGCCGCGGTGCACAGGCTCTATGACAAAGGTGGCGGCGCGGTTGCGGCCATTGCTCAGGCGTTTCCCGGTACCGTGCTTGAAGAGAAGGTGGATAGGGCGGCACTGAGCAAGGCGGTTGCAAGTCGCGCCGACGGCTTTGCGGTTCTCGAGCGCATCGTCCATCCGCTTGTGGCAGCCGAAGAAGCCGCGTTCTTGGCGCAGCACAAGGATGCGCCGATGGTGGTTCTGGATGTGCCGCTGCTGTTTGAAGCCGGTGGCCATGGCCGCGTTGATGTCATCATTGTCGTCTCCGCACCAGCTGAGCTGCAGCGTGCCCGCGTGCTCAGCCGTCCGGGGATGACGCCGGAAAAGCTTGACCTCATCCTGTCCCGCCAGCTTGACGATGCTGAAAAGAAAAGGCGTGCCGACTTTGTGGTCGATACCGCTGGAGGTCTTGACCACGCCTTCGCCCAGGTTCGCTCCATTCTTGATGAATTAAGGCGGCGCAAATGATTCGTGAAATTGTCTTCGATACCGAGACCACTGGGCTTGATCCCAGTGATGGCCACCGCATCATCGAACTTGGCTGTGTTGAGCTGCTCGATCATGTGCCAACCGGCGCGCATTTTCACGCCTATCTCAATCCCGAGCGCGCGGTGCCGATCGAGACCACGCGGGTGCATGGGCTGACCGATGAGTTCCTTGCCGACAAGCCGTTTTTTGTGGATGTGGTCGACGAGTTTCTCGCCTTTCTCGGTGAAGATCCTCTGGTCATTCACAACGCCGCCTTTGACATCAAATTTGTCAATGCGGAGCTGGCAAAGCTGGGGAGGCCGCCCATCGCCCTGGCGCGGGCGATCGACACCATCGAGATTGCCAAGGCCAAGCTTCCGGGGGTGCGCTATTCACTCGACGAATTGTGCAAACGCTTCGGCATCGACCTGTCCGCGCGCAGCAAACATGGTGCCTTACTTGATGCCGAGCTGACGGCGCGTCTTTATCTCGAACTGATCGGTGGGCGGCAGAAGGCTCTGGAACTGGCGCCGCAAGGTGATGACAATGCCGCCACCTGGCGGGAGGGTGCCGCCGCGCGGCCGCGCCCTACGGCCTTGCCGCCACGGTTGAGCGCGGAGGAACGGACCGCGCATCAGGCCTTTGTCGCCGAACTGGGAGATGAGGCGATCTGGAACTGGGGTCGCGAGCGCGCCGCAAGGGCCTAGGCATTACCCACCGTCTCGCCGCCCTGTTCCATCCGTGCCCGGTAGAGGCTGGCAAAATCGATCGGTTCGATCATGAGTGGTGGCATGCCGCCGTCACGCACGCAGTCGGCGACAATCCGTCGCGCAAAGGGAAAGAGCAGGTGGGGAGCTTCGATCAGCAGGACCTGCTGCAGGATTTCTGCCGGCACGTTTTCGATCAGGAAAAGTCCGCCATAGGACAGTTCCATGAGAAATACAGGCTTGTCTTCGGCTTTGGCCCCGACGCGCAATTTAAGTTCAACCTCATAATGGGTTTCATCAAGGCGACGGGCCTGCAGATCGACACCGAGATCGATATTGGGACGGATATTGAGCCCGGTAGGCGCCGCGGGGTTTTCGAAGGACAGATCCTTCACATACTGCCCGATCACCTGGATACGGAATCCGGGCTGCTGACCGTCACCGAGCGCATCGGCTGAGGTGTCGCCGGAAAAATCGTCACTCATGGATCGTCCTTGTGTTCGTGCAAAGAAGGCGGGGGCTAGCACGGATGGGCGGAGCTCACAAGCCAAGCGTCTTAAAGTGTGCCAGCCTGCACCCCATATTGGAGAAAGCAGGCGCAGCGAGGCTGGACCCCGGTGGGCCCCAGCGCTAGGTTGGCGCCCAAGCGGGCTTACGCGGAGCCCAAAGGTTCATCGATGAATTCCCAGTTTCTCTTTATTGTCATCATTGCCATGGTGGCAGGGGTGATCCTCTTCCGGCTCTATACGGTATTGGGGCGGCGTACCGGACACGAACGCCCGCGTGACCCCTTTGGCCGCGTCGGCCGGCCCGATGCACCCGGCCTCGTCAGCCTGCCTGAACGCAGTGCCCGAGCAGAAAGCCTCGATACCCCAAGCGATCCCCTGGCCCGCGGGCTCTTCGATATTGCGCTCGCCGACCACCGCTTCGATGAGACCCATTTCATCGAGGGAGCCAAATCCGCTTATGAAATCATCATTACGGCTTTCGCCCACGGGGATCGTGCCACCTTGCGGCCGCTGCTGAGCGATGAGGTCTATGCCGCATTCGACAGCGTGGTGCGCGAGCGTGAGGCCAAGCACCAGAAGGTCAGTTTTACCTTCGTCGGCTTTGGTGAAGTGCGCATCACCGAAGCGGTACTCAAAAAGCGCATGGCTGAAGTAACCGTCAGCTTTGGCGCCAATTTTATTTCGGCCACGACGGATGCTGCGGGCAATGTGGTGCATGGCGATCCAAACAGCGTCCGCGGCGTTGCCGATGTATGGACCTTTGCCCGCGATGTGCGCGCGACCGATCCCAACTGGATGATCATCGCAACCCATGGTGACGAGGCGGCGTGACGCGGGCGACGTCGCTGCTTTCTGCTGCAGTCCTTGCCCTGTTGCTGGGCGGGATTGCAGCCTGGCTGCTGCTGCGAAGGCCGCCCACTTTTCCCAGCGGCTTGCGGCTTCTGCCGCTGCACTACCACGATCTGCCAGGCTGGAAACAAATCGATCCGCGTGCCGCCTTGGCGGCCTTGCGACGCTCCTGCCGGGTCCTGGCGCAGAAGCCTCCTTCCGCGCCCATGGCTGGGGCCGGCTATGCCGGAACCATGGCACCCTGGCAACGCGCCTGTGCCGGCCTCCCGCAGGAGCCTCAATCCCCGCGAGGCGCGCGCCAGTGGTTTGAGCACCATTTCCTTCCCGCCGAGATTGCAGCCGGTGCACACCGCCGCGGTCTTCTGACGGGATATTACGAGCCCGAGATTACCGGACGGCGACGGCGGGAAGGCTCTTTCAGAATTCCGGTCTATGGCCGACCGAGCGATCTAATCAGCGTTGATCTTGGCCGCTTTCGCCCGCGCTGGCAGGGAAGATACCTCTTCGGCCGCCTCGACGGTGAGGCGCTCGTCCCCTACCCCTCGCGTGAGGTGATTGCGAGCAAAGGTCTTGCCACTGCCCCGGTACTGTTCTGGACCAGTGATCCGGAGGCGCTATTTTTTCTGCAGGTCCAGGGCTCCGGCCGCGTCCGCTTTGGCAATGGCAGTGTCTTTCGCGTCGACTATGCCGGTCAGAATGGTCGGCCCTATACGGCCATTGGCCGGATCCTTGTGCACATGGGCGCGCTCAGCCCCTCGGGGGTTTCGTTAGAGCGCATTCGCGCCTGGCTTCACCACCATCCGCAGCTGGCGCCCACGATCATGGACCGTGACGCCTCCTATGTGTTTTTCCGCCTGGCGCCACTCTCCCATCCCGGTCTGGGGCCAGTGGGCACCGAGGGCGTGCCTCTGACGCCCAGGGCAAGCCTTGCGGTCGATCCGCGGTTTCATCCATTGGGCATACCTTTCTACGTTGTCGCACCACCGCCCCATCTGGGCGTTGCGCCGCTGCGCCAGCTGATGATCGCTCAGGACACCGGCGGCGCTATCAAAGGCGCATTGCGCGGAGATGTGTTCTGGGGTTTTGGTGCAAGCGCCGAGGAACTTGCCGGAGCCATGAAGGCACAAGGAAAGTTCTTTGTACTGCTGCCTGCGTCATTGTGGCGACAGCTGGCGCGGCAGCGTTCGGAGGCGAATGACTGAGCATGAAGCGGCGCGAACCCACCGCCGATGAAGTGGCGCTGTTCGAAGCATCGCTCAAGGATGCTGCGCGGCTGGTACCAAAAACCGTGATCACCAAAGTTCGCGCCTCGGCCAAGAGCAAGAAATCCACTCCCTGCACCGAGGGTTCGGTGAGCGGTCCAGCGGCCAGGCCGGCTCCGCAGGGCGCCAAGGGACGCAGCAAGCCGAGCCATGGCCGCCTCGAGCCTTGCTTTCTGCCGGAGCCTAAGGACGCAACAGCCGGCCAGAGCTCCACCGCGGCAGAACGTGCACTCTTTGAGTCCGCACTCAAGGATGTGGTGCCGCTGGGGGCCAAAGCTGTGACCACTGCGGGCCGTGGACCTGCCAAGAGCAAGGCACCCGCCAGCCTGGCCCCGGTTCCCTCCGGAAGACCCGGGACAAGCCCGAGCGGCCTTGATGGACGAAGACGGGCCAAACTCAAGCGCGGCAGTCTGGAGCCCGAGGCCCGGCTTGATCTGCATGGCCTCACTGAAACCGCAGCCCATCATGCCCTTACTGCCTTTGTGCATCAGGCCATGAGACGGGGTCTGCGTCTTATTCTGGTCGTTACCGGCAAGGGCGTTGGCGAGGGGCGCGATGGCGCCGCCGACCGCGATCCCTTCGCCCGGCCTCGCGGGGTGCTGCGACAGCTGACACCGCGCTGGCTCAAAGAACCGGGACTGGCTCGGTTTGTTGCTGAAATGACACCAGCCCATCGCCGCCATGGCGGGGAGGGCGCACTCTATGTCTATCTGAGAAAGCCACGATGAGGCAGGCGCGCAAGACGCTCATCATCGCCACGCAGGGCCAGGCCCTGATCGACATCACCGCCGAGGTGATGCGGTTCGTTGAAGACAGCGCGATTGGCGAGGGTCTGCTTACGCTCTTTGTAAAGCACACTTCTGCCTCGCTTCTGGTGCAGGAAAATGCCGATGGAGACGTCGCCAGGGACCTTGTGAGTTTCATGCACAAACTCGTCCCACGCAGCGCCGATGGCTACCGCCATCGCGCCGAAGGCCCTGATGACATGCCAGCCCACATCCGCAGCGCCTTGACCCTGACCTCGCTTGGCATTCCGATCGCAGAAAGCACCCTTCAGCTCGGCCTGTGGCAGGCGATCTACCTCTTCGAACACCGCGATGGCGCGCATCAGCGCCAGATTGCGCTTCACATCATTGGCGACTAAAGCAGGCCCGCTTCGACGGCCAGAGCCCGCAATGAGGCTTCAGGACGAGCGCCGTAATGCGTGATGACCTCGGCAGCGGCAAGCGTGCCCAACCGGGCACAGTCTGGCAGCTTCCTGCCATGGCTGTAGCCAAAGAGAAATCCCGCGGCGAACTGATCTCCGGCGCCTGTGGTATCGAGCACTTCGCGCACCGGACGGGCATCGAGAACATGGACTTCGGGGCCCGCTGCGATGACACAGCCCTTTTCGGAACGGGTTAGGGCGGCAATGCCCCGGAAACCCTGCAAGGACTGCAGGACTCCATCAAAGTCTCCGGTCTCGAAGAGTGCCATTGCTTCGGCTTCATTGGCAAAGAGGATGTCGATCCTGTCTTTCAGCAGCGCGACGAACTCGCTACGCCAGCGCTCCACACAGAACGGATCAGACAGGGTGAAGGCGACCTTGCGATCATTCCTCCTGGCGATCCTGATGGCCTTTTCGATCGCCGCCTTGGCGGCGGGCTCATCCCAGAGATAGCCTTCGACGTAGAGCACGGTAGCCGCGGCGATTGCCGCCTCATCGATATCCTCCTCGCGCAATTCCCGACAGGCGCCCAGATAGGTATTCATGCTGCGCTGACCGTCAGCGGTCACTGCGATCAGACAGCATGCTGTTTGTGCTCCCGCGCTCGCAGGTTGCGTCGGAAAATCGATCCCGATTGTCTCAAGGCCCCGCGCAAAGGACTTGCCTAGCCGATCGTCGCGCACCTTGCCCATAAACACCCCGCGACCGCCAAAAGAGGCCACGCCCGCCATGGTATTGGCGGCAGACCCACCCGCAAGCTCGCGGCCTGCCGGTAGCACCTGCAGCAGTTGTTGCGCGCGATAATGATCGATGAGGCTCATCACGCCTTTGGCAATGTTATGCTCGAGCAGAAAGTGATCATCCGTGGACGCAATCACATCGACAATGGCGTTGCCCAATCCGGCAACGTCGTATTGCTGCGTCATAGGCCTTGCTCTCCAGAGGTTGTTTTGTGCGCGTGAAACATCCCCCCGATTAAGCGAGGAACGCACGGTTCGCAAGCACAGAGCGCGCCAGGCGAGGCAGTTTCCAGTCTGACGGAGCAGGGTCTTTGGTGGTGAGCCCCGGAGCTCAAGCGTCCCTGGCCCGGCCAGTCCTGCGCGATGAGGTTTTTGCCGCTTTGGGGTGGGCCCGTAGCGGGGCTCTGCCCGCGGCAGGGTCTTGCCGCGGCAAGCGGGCGCCGCGCTGTCCTGCACTGCCAGCCGTGGCGTCCAGTTCTTGGGTCTTGTCGTCAAAGCGGCAAAGCCCGCGCACGCTGCACACCGGGCAATGGGGCCTGCGAGCTACGCAGACATAGCGGCCATGCAGGATAAGCCAGTGATGGGCGTGCTGGCGATAGGCCTCGGGGACGATCCGCTCGAGCCCCATTTCAACGGCGAGCGGGGTTGTGCCTGGCGCAAGTCCGGTGCGGTTTGCAACGCGAAAAATGTGCGTGTCCACCGCAATGGTCGGCTCGCCAAAGGCGATGTTGAGCACGACGTTAGCGGTTTTCCGACCGACGCCCGGAAGCGCTTCCAGCGCGGCACGATCATGCGGCACCTCGCCCCGATGCCGGTTAAGCAGGACATGACTGAGCGCGATCACATTTTTGGCCTTGGTACGGAAAAGGCCGATGGTACGGATGTGATGTGCGACCACCTCTTCGCCGAGCGCCACCATTTTTTCAGGCGTGTCAGCAAGCGTGAACAAGGCCGCGGTTGCCTTGTTCACGCTCTTGTCAGTGGCCTGGGCCGAGAGCACTACGGCAACGAGCAAGGTGAAGCTGTTCAGATAGCGAAGTTCGGTCTTGGGCTCAGGCTCCCAGGCGCGCAGCAAGGCAAAAAAACGTTCCGCGTCCCGCTTTGAAAATGATCGCTGCATCAGATGTCACAGATATGTCCTTCGCAGTGTTCTATAGCCCAGATCTGCGCGGAACGCGCCTGGATAATGATCGTTTTGGAAGACACAGAATGTGGAGGACAAGCATGTTGCGGAGCCTTGCCATGGTAGCGGCGCTCACGGGTGCCCTGACGCTGGCTGGATGCGGGACAACCACGTCTGATCGTGCCCTGTCTGGCGCCGGAATCGGAGCTGCTGGCGGTGCGATTATTGGTGCGATGACCGGATCCGCAGCAACGGGCGCCCTGATCGGTGCGGCAGCGGGTGGGCTCACTGGCGCGGTCACCGATCCCTGTCAGCTTAATCTCGGCAGCCCCTTCTGGAAGCAGCACGGAGGACGACGTGGCTATGAGCGCCGCTGCCATCACTAGCGCCTGAACGGACGAGGACGGCGAGGCCCTTGCGCAGGCAGGGGCCCGCCGGCAATTTGGTGGAGATGAGCCAGTCAGGGTCCGATCCAGTCTTTCTTGATGCGATGCTGCGGCCGGCACCGCCGCTCAGTGCGCACGCCATGGTACTCGTGCTCGGCGCCGTCGGGCTCGCCAATTTCGTTTTCGGCGTGATCTTCGTGTTCAAGGGTGCATGGCCAGTCATGCCCTTCATGGGCCTTGACGTGCTGCTATTGATCTGGGCCTTTGCCCGCTGTCGACGGGCGGCGCAGAGCTATGAGCACGTCGTGCTCAGTCTTGGTTGCCTTCACATCAGCCGCCATCCCTATGGCGGACAGAGCAGCCAGATCGCGCTCAATCCCTATTGGCTCAATGTGCGGATCGAGGAGGAAGCCGAGCAGCCGCGTCATCTGCTGGTCTCAAGCCATGGCCGCTCAGTTGAATTGGGCGCCTTCCTCGCTCCCGATGAACGGTTGCGTCTGGCACAGTTGCTGCGCCAGGCTCTTGTCGCGGCAAAGACCTATCGCGACTGATCCAGACCGAGCACGTCGGCCATGCCATAAAGCCCGGGCTTCTTGCCCTGCCCCCAGCGTGCGGCCACGAGCGCACCATGAGCGAAGATGGCCCGATCCTCCGCCACATGGCTCAGTTCAATGCGTTCTGAAGGCCCGGCGAGAATGACACGGTGCTCGCCAATCACGGTTCCCCCGCGCAGCGAGGCAAAACCGATCGCGCCACTTCGGCGCGCTCCGGTGTGGCCCTGACGACTGAACACCGCTTGCTCCTTGAGCTCAACGTCACGGGCTTGCGCAGCGGCTTCGCCCAAGAGCAGCGCCGTACCCGACGGGGCGTCCGCCTTCATGCGATGGTGCATCTCGACGATTTCGATGTCATAGCCGGCCAGCACGCGGGCGGCCTGACGGACGAGATCGGTGAGCACCGTGACGCCGAGGCTCATGTTCCCGGACTTGATGATCACCGCGTGTCGCGCCGCGGTGTGGATCTTGTTCTCCTGGTCTTCGCTGAAGCCCGTGGTGCCGATCACATGCACGATGCGGGCTTGGGCGCAAAGGCCGGCCAGCTCGACGGAAAAGGCCGGCGCGGTAAAGTCAAGCACCGCATCGGCGTGAGCGATGGCAGCAAGCGGATCCGCACTCAAGGCCACATCAAGCGCGGCGCCTCCGGCCATTGTGCCGGCGTCCTTGCCAAGCTCGGGGTGTGCGTCGATGAGCAGGGCACCACTGAGCCGCAGATCATCGGCTTCGGCGATGGCGCGGATCAGCGCCCGTCCCATGCGCCCATCGGCGCCTGCGACCACAAGGCGAAGTCTGCTCATGCTTCAGTATCGAGCTTGGTTCCGGTGTCACGCTCGGCATTGGCCTCCTGGCGGGCAACGGTGACCATCGCTGGCCGCAGCAACCGGTCGCCGATCTGATAGCCGATCTGCACCACATCGACGATGCTGCCGGTGGGCTTGCCCCGTCCCGGGACTTCGGCAATGGCCTGATGCAGATTGGGGTCGAACTTGCCCGAAGAGGTGTCGATCTGGCGGATACCGTGGCGCTCCAGCGTGGCCATCAGCTGCCGATCGGTCACCTCCACACCTTCGATCACTGCCTTGAGCTGCGGCGCCGCCTGCTCGCGCACGTCGGCCGGACAGGCCTGAACCGCGCGGGCAAAATTGTCTGCAACCTGGAGCATGTCGCGGGCGAAGGCGGTCACCGCATAGAGCGAGGCATCCTTCTTTTCGCGCTCAGCCCGCCGGCGGGTATTTTCTACCTCCGCGAGCGCCCTTAGGGCGCGGTCCTTGAGTTCGGCAATTTCCGCCCTCAGCTGGGCGATTTCCGCATCCGCTTGGTCGCTGCCATTGGTGGCAGCTTCGGTTTCCGGCAAGTCATCCTGGTGTTGATCACTCATGAAGCATCCTGTTCAGGCGATTAGGCGGGTTACCAGCTTGGCTGTGTAGTCCACCATGGGAATGATACGCGCATAGTTGAGGCGTGTGGGCCCCAAGACAGCGATAACGCCTATGATCTTGCCTTTGGCATCGGCATAGGGCGCGGCGACAATCGAAGATCCGGAAAGGCTGAACAAGCGGTTTTCCGAGCCGATGAAGATCCTTACACCATCGCCGTCGCGGGCCAGCTCGAGCAGGCGTACGAGATCGTTCTTGCGTTCGATATCATCAAACAGGGTACGAATGCGGTCCAGATCGGTCTGGGCTTCCACACTGTCCAAAAGGTGTGAGGCGCCACGCACGATCAGCACCTTCTCTTCGGCCTGCCGCGCTCCACCACCGGTCTCGGCCAGCATCGCGAGCCCTTCGGCAACGATCTTGGCGGTCAGGGTATCGAGCTCGGCACGGTGGGTTTCCAGCTCATGGGCAAGTTCGCCACGGGCACTCTCGAGGGTGCGTCCGCGCAGGCGCGCATTGAGATAGTTGGTTGCCTCAGCCAGTGCCGACAAGGGCAGGCCGCTGGGCGCGCTGATCAGCCGGTTTTCCACCTGGCCATCCTCGCTGACCAGCACCACGAGTACCTTGCCCGTGCCGGCGGGGACGAATTCGATATGCTTGAGGACGCCATCCTGGCGCGGTGCCACGACAAGCCCGGCGCAGCGCGACAGTCCGGAGAGCATGGTGGTGGCCTGGGTCAGCACCTCTTCCAGACCGTGGCCGCTGCCGCTGATACGGCTCTCCAAAGCCGCCCGCTCGGAGGGATCAAGGTCACCCACTTCAAGCAGGCCGTCGACAAACAGGCGCAGGCCCTTTTCGGTCGGAATGCGGCCGGCACTGGTGTGCGGCGAGGCCAGGAGGCCCAGTGCTTCGAGGTCAGCCATGACATTGCGGATGGAGGCCGGTGACAGGGATACCGGCAGGCGCTGGCTGAGGGTCCGCGAGCCGACCGGCTCGCCCGAGGCCAAAAATGCGTCGACGAGATGACGGAACACTTCGCGCGGACGCTCTGCGAGCTCAGAAGCCAGTCTGCGGACATCATCGGGATGGCGAGGAGCAGCGTTCACCAGACTTAAGCCTCTGTTCGGGTTGAAAAAGGGCCCGCCGCCGGGCTTGCATTGCGCGCGCGCCCCGAGAGGGCTAGGTAGCGCCGGTCATGCTTAACTTCAAGGTACCCTATTATGCGCCCTTCTTCACGCGCTGCCGACCAATTGCGCTCCATCCAGCTTGAACCCGGCTTTGCCAAGCATGCCGAGGGCAGCTGCCTTATCAAATGTGGTGATACCCACGTGCTGGTCACGGCGTCGTTGCAGGACAGCGCACCGGCATTTCTGAAGGGCACCGGCCGGGGCTGGGTGACGGCCGAATACGGCATGCTGCCGCGCTCCACCCATGAGCGCATGCGCCGGGAGGCGGCGCAGGGCCGGCAGTCGGGCCGCACCCAGGAAATCCAGCGCCTGATCGGCCGTGCGCTGCGGGCCGTGTGTGATCTTGGGGCGCTCGGCGAACGCCAGATCGTGCTGGACTGTGACGTCCTGCAGGCTGACGGAGGCACCCGAACCGCAGCGATCACGGGCGGCTATGTTGCCCTGGCCCAATGCGCCAACTTCATGAAAAGGACCGGCATGCTAAAGCTGCCCCTGTTGAAGGACCAGGTGGCGGCGGTCTCCTGCGGCATCGTCAAAGGCGCGGCCGTGCTTGATCTCGATTATGCGGAGGATTCGGCGGCGGAGACCGACGCCAATTTTGTGCTGACGGGACAAGGGGGCATAGTCGAGATCCAGGCGACAGCAGAGGCGGCGCCGTTTTCCAATGCGCAGTTCGACGAGCTCATCACCCTGGCGCGCAAGGGCGTCCGGGAATTGATGGCCCGTCAGAGCGAGGCCCTCGGCACATGATGCTGGAACCCGGTACGACCGTCGTGGTGGCAAGTCACAATGCCGGCAAGGTGCGTGAAATCGCCGATCTGCTTGCCCCCTTCGCGCTTGTGATCAGGAGCGCCGCCGAGCTCGGCCTGGCAGAACCGGAGGAAACGGGCGACAGTTTTGCGGCCAACGCCGAACTCAAGGCTCGCGCGGCCGCCGACGCCTGCGGCTTTGTCGCGCTCGCAGATGACTCGGGGCTTGTGATTGATGCCCTGGGTGGGGCGCCCGGGATCTATTCGGCCAGATGGGCCGGAGCCACGCGTGACTTCGCGCTGGCCATGCTCCGCATCGAACGCGAGCTTGCCCAGAAGGCCGTCACTGCAGCACGGGCAAAATTCGTCTGTGCCCTGGCGCTTGCCGCGCCTAAAAGTCATTGCGCGATTTTTGAAGGCGAAGTGAAGGGTCAGCTCCGCTTCCCGCCCAAAGGGGACAAAGGTTTTGGCTATGACCCGATCTTTGTCGCCGAACACATGACGCAGAGTTTTGCTGAAATCGATCCGGCGCTAAAGCATCGCATAAGCCACCGCGCAATGGCCTTTGCCAAACTCATTGCCGCGCTCAAGATGCCATGAGCAGCGCTTTCGGCATCTATGTGCACTGGCCCTTCTGTGCCGCCAAATGTCCCTATTGCGATTTCAATTCCCATGTGCGCAGCGCCATCGATGCGCAGGCCTGGGCTGCTGCGATCAGCCGCGAGCTTGCCCATCACGCCGCGCTGCAGGGCGCCATCCGCCCCACTGTGTCCAGCATATTCTTCGGTGGCGGTACGCCATCCTTGATGTCCGGTGCCGCACTCGGCGAGGTCCTGAACGCCATCACGCGGTTCTGGCCTGTGGCTGCGGATGTCGAAATCACCCTCGAAGCCAACCCGGCGAGTGCGGATGCCGCCAGGTTTGAGGATTACCGGGCGGCGGGCGTCAATCGTCTGTCGCTCGGGATGCAGGCGCTCGATGACGCCGCCCTGCGATTTCTAGGCCGCCTCCACAATGTTGCCGAGGCTATGGCCGCCCTAAAGCTGGCGCAGCGCCTGTTCGGCCGCGTCTCAATCGATCTCATCTACGCCCGTGCCGGTCAGACGAGGCAAGCCTGGCAGGACGAATTGCGTCGTGCTCTCGCCTTCGGCACCGAGCATCTCTCGCTCTATCAGCTGACGATCGAGGAGCAGACGCCCTTCGCCCGACGCGCTGGCAGGGGTGAGGCACTGGTGCCACCGGACGAAGAGTCGGTCGCCCTTTATGAATGTACCCAGGAGCTGATGGCTGCAGCCGGCCGGCCGGCCTACGAAATTTCCAATCACGCCGTGCCTGGGGCCGAGTGCCGTCACAACCTCGTTTACTGGCGATATGGCGCCTATGTCGGCGTTGGCCCCGGGGCCCATGGCCGCCTCGACACGCCTGAGGGGCGCCTGGCCACGCAGAGCGAGAAGCTGCCCGAACGCTGGCTGAGCCAAATTGGCCTGCGCGGTCACGGTGTTGTCGCGTGCACGCTGCTGTCCGGGCAGGAGGCGGCAGAGGAACTTTTGCTGATGGGACTTCGCCTCAGCGAGGGGGTCGATCTTGCAGAGCTTGCGGCACGCTTCCACTGGCACGCGGCACAGGGGCGGCTTGCCGCGCTAGCGGATGCGGGCTGGGTACGTGTCAA
>JAKAVI010000261.1 GCA_021817355.1 Pseudomonadota bacterium
CGGAGACAAAGCCATTGACCGGGCCGTACTTCAAGGCCCTGCGAATGCAAATGAGGTTCACCGGTCCTACCGGCGCAGCAAGGATCAGCCCGATCAAAATCCCTGAGCCGATAAGGACAAGATAATCCATTCCTGGTGATGCTCCCCCTGCCGCCCGCTGCCTTAGGCGGCGAGTTGGACTACGATGCGGCCCCGCACCTGACCGGCCAGGATTTCATTACCTGCCGTCACGACATCTCCCAGTCCGATAGTCCGGGTCATAGCATCAAGTTTGGCCCGATCCAGATCCTCGGCCAAGCGCTTCCAGGCTAGTTGGCGGCGTGCCATAGCCATCTGAACCGATTCGATGCCGTGAAGTGAAACACCGCGGAGGATGAAGGGGGCAACCGAGGTCGGCAGGTCCATTCCCTGGGCGAGGCCACAGGCGGCGACTGCCCCACCATACCTTATCGAGGCCAGGACATTGGCCAGCGTGGTGGAGCCGACACTATCAATGGCGCCAGCCCAGCGCTCCTTGGCCAGAGGGCGCGCCGGCCCTGAGAGCTCTTCCCGAGGCAAAATTACCTGCGCGCCGAGGCCGCGCAGATAGGCCTCTTCCTTGGCCTTGCCGGTAACCGCGTGTACTTCAAATCCCCGTGCGGCAAGCAGCGCCACTGCCACCGAGCCGACCCCGCCGGTCGCCCCGGTCACCAGCACGGGCCCCATTGGCGGGCGGACGCCAGCCTCTTCCAGGGCCAGAAGAGCGAGCATTGCGGTGTAGCCCGCGGTACCGATTGCCATCGCCTGGGCGGGGGTGAAGACCTGCGGCAGTTTGACGAGCCAGTCCCCGCGTACTCGCGCCACCTGGCTGTACCCGCCAAAATGTGTCTCCCCCAGCCCATATCCATTGACGAGGATCTTGTCGCCAGCACGAAACTGCGGGTGGGTCGAGCTCTCCACGGTTCCCGCAAGATCAATTCCAGGGATCATGGGAAAGCGGCGAACCACAGGAGAGCGTCCCGTCAACGCCAAGCCGTCCTTGTAGTTCACGGTCGAGTGCGAGACCAAAACCGTGACATCTCCGTCCATAAGTTCGCTGCGGCTCAATTCCCGTTCCGATACGCTCTGCGTATCTCCGGATTTTTCGATTAAGAGGGCACGGAATTTGTCACTCATGGCACTTCCTTTATCCGAGTGCTGCTAATTTGTCGGTGGCAGGGCAACGCAATTTGTCGCGTAGGTCAAGATAGGGTCGGAATCGGCCTTTTTACCGTTCTTTTATGCCTGTCAAGTCTCGACAGCGGCGGATCTACTGCGCAAGCATTTAGTTACACAAATCGGGGCATGATTGAAATAACCGCGCCGATGCATGGAGCCGTCGGCCGCAAACAAACTGCGAGGTGTCGATGCGTACATTCGAAAGGTCCTTACGCGGTTATAGCCTGACAACCGCGGAGATCCTCTATCACATGCCGGATCATCCAGCTGTATTACAAAGCTTCATCTGGCAGGAGTTCGACCAGGCACCCAAATTTCCAGTTCTCAACAGGTTCCTTCACTTCTGGTGCGACCACATCGATGGCAAGCTTCACTCGGTACGCGTTGCCGCACGCGGCTTGATCGGCCCCAGCGAACTTAAACTCGCCGATGGCGAGTATTTGCTGAACTAGAGCCGCCAGCGCACCTGTGTTCGGTTACGCGTCCTGAGGCGCCAACGTCTCCAGGAAGCGTATCGGGGAGCCTGCACCAGACAACTGCAGAGCTCCATCGCGCATGACAGTCTGGCCACGAATAATGGTCGCAACAGCCCATCCGGTGGTCTGCATCCCGTCAAAGGGTGTCCAACCACATTTGCTTGCGATCCAGGAATTCTCAATGCGCTTTTTGGCCTTCAGGTCGATAATGGTGAAGTCCGCGTCGTAGCCGCGCACAATCCGCCCCTTGCCCACGATCCCGAAAATCCGGGCTGCACCGGTACTGGTGATGTCGACGAATCGCTCCAGCGACAGCCGCCCAGCATTGACGTGATCCAGCAAGATCGTAACCAGTGTCTGCACCCCTGGCATGCCCGACGGGGTATCTGGATAGGGTTTATCCTTTTCCGCCCGCGTATGGGGCGCATGATCAGAACCGATTACATCGACGACGCCTTGTTCCACAGCACGCCAAAGCGCCTCGCGATGCCGCGACTCGCGAATGGGGGGGTTCATCTGAGCATAGGTACCAAGGCGCTCGTAGCATTCCGGCGCAGCTAGAGTAAGATGCTGCGGTGTTGTTTCCACGGTAGCTACATCACGCGCCTGGGCTAGAAGTTCTACCTCTTCCTCTGTGGTCACGTGCAGAATGTGGACGCGGCGCCCCGCCTTGCGCGCAAGCCCCAAAACCCTATCGGTGCAGCGCCGAGCAACCTCGACATCGCGCCAAAGCGGATGTGAACGCGGGTCACCTGGAACACGCAAAGACTTCCGTTCATTGAGCCGGGCCTCGTCTTCGGAGTGTATCGCCATGCGCCGGTGTCCGGCCTTCAGGGCAGCCAAAATATCTTCATCACGATCAAGCAAAAGCGTTCCAGTCGAGGATCCCAGGAAGGCCTTCACACCGGCGGTTCCAGGTAATTTCTCCAGAGCGGACAGCGCACCGATGTTGGCGGGTGACGCGCCGACATAGAAGGCATAGTCACAATGCATGCGTCCGCTGGCTCGGGTGAGCTTGTCCTCAAGCGCCGCGCGCGTGGTAGTTGGAGGGTTGGTGTTGGGCATTTCGAAGATCGCCGTAACACCGCCGAGAACTGCCGCACGGCTGCCGGATTCAAGATCTTCCTTGTGTTCGTTACCGGGTTCGCGGAAATGACACTGACTGTCAATCACTCCGGGCAGTACATGCAGTCCCGACGCATCGTAGCGGCTTGCGGCCTTGGCATGTCC
>JAKAVI010000158.1 GCA_021817355.1 Pseudomonadota bacterium
CTGGGTGGCACTTCAAATCTAGTCAGCCGGTCGATGGATGGATGGGGTATTTCAAATATAGAAAAGGATTTATTCTCCTCCGAATCGCTGTTTCCACTGCGTGATTTGCTCGTCGCTGATCTTAGTGAATAGAACTTCAGGAGCGGTAACCGCGAGGCCGGGTTCAAGCTGGTTAAGCATCTGCTCCATATTACCGTTCGGCCAAGGAATTACCGAAGGTGCGGGCTGGATAGAACTATGAATGATCCGCGCAGCATTCGGAATCACGGGCCACGCATAGTGGGCAAAAATATGAACGAGATTTAGTCCCATTCGTACCGCCGCAGCAGCACGTGGGCGATTCTGCTTGATTTGTGTCCAAGGTGCAGCCCTCGTCAAGTATTCGTTACCAGCCACCCAGATGGCTCTCAACTCGCCCAAAGCCTTACGAAATTCCATAGAATCGAGATAATTTGTATACTGAGCAACTCGGGCACGGAGTTCTTCCGTTACGGCAAGCTCGTCCGCCTCATATGCTCCCTCGTCCGGTACCCTGCTCTCAAACCTGGCATGCGTGAACTTAAGGATCCGGTTGACAAAATTTCCTAACACATCTGCGAGATCCTTGTTTACGACCGACGCAAAATGCTCCCAGGTAAAGTTCGAATCTGCGCCTTCCGGAGCGTTGGCCATAAGGTAATAACGCCAGTAGTCAGCTGGCAGAATCTCCAGAGCTGCGTCCATGAAGACGCCTCGCTTTCCGGAAGTCGAAAATTTTCCGCCGTAGTAGTTCAACCAGTTGAATCCCTTGATTTGATCAACCAGCTTCCAAGGTTGTTCGGATCCCATGATGGTGACTGGAAATCCAACCGTGTGGAATGGAACATTATCTTTGCCCATGAACTGTACATATCGCACGTTTTGAGCGGATGCGCCGAACCACCAATCCTTCCATTGGTTGTCACCTGACGCGTTCGCCCACTCATGCGTGGCGCCGATATACTCTATTGGAGCATCAAACCAGACATAGAAGACCTTTCCTGACAGCTTTCCGTCGGCAATGTCATCGGGAACCGGAACACCCCATTGTAGGTCTCGCGTAATTCCTCGGTCCTGAAGACCCTCGTCGAGCCATTTTCTTGCAATAGATAAGACTAGAGGTGACCAATCTTGTGCATGGGTGTCAATCCACTCCCGCAGGCGGGGTACAAATGCTGATTGGCGCAAAAAAAGATGAGCGCTATCCCGTATTTCAATTTCCGAAGAACCAGACAAAGCAGAGTGCGGATTTATTAGATCCGTAGGATCAAGCACACGCGTGCAGTTCTCGCACTGATCTCCACGTGCGCGCTCATAACCACAGTGAGGACACGTTCCAATAACATAACGATCCGGTAGAAATCGCTTGTCGGCATGCGAATAGACCTGACGAGTCGTGCGTACTTCCAAATAGCCATTGCGCCATAACGTTCGAGCAAATTCCTGGGTAAGAACCCGGTTTTCTTCGCTGGAGGATCGCCCAAACCAGTCCCACGAAAAGCCAAAACCTTCGCCGAGCCGCTTCTGAATTTCATGCTGCTCAGCGCAGTATGTTGCCACGTCCTGACCGGCTTCTAACGCAGCGAGTTCGGCAGGTGTCCCGTGCTCGTCCGTCGCGCAAACATAGAGGATGTCATGCCCACGGGCACGTTGGAAACGGGCATAAACGTCCGCAGGCAACATCGAACCCACCAGGTTGCCCAAGTGCTTGACGCCATTGATATATGGGAGTGCGCTAGTGATAAGGACTCGGGTCATATCTGCCGCTGAAATGATTTAGTCGCCTCAAGATTACCGGCTCTCAGGCTCCGCTCCAAGCAGCTCCCTGGGTATCGCTAAAATCCGGTAGTCATCGTGTGCGACAGAAACCCGACAAGTGCAAATCCCAAAATAACGAGGAGGCCGGCCAGCGCCAGGTCCAGCCGAGCCCCGCCGGTCACTGCCTCGGTACTGTCTATGGCCCGCCGCAGTCGTAAAAACCTTATGGCCGCCAGCGCTACGATAAGCATCCCGGCGGCGGTCACGATGACACCAGCCGCACTACCCAAGCCGCCGGCAGATGTAGCCGGAACCGGCCGCTGACCTCTAAGGCTATTTTGCGCCAAACGCAGGAAAAGGTTGAATTTCGCAACCAAAAAGCCGAATGCCATGATCGCAATAGCAGTGCGGACCCAGGCCAAAAAGGTACGCTCGTTGGCGGCATGATCGGAAAAGTTACGGATCATCGGCGCAACCTCCTGCCTTGGTCGAATCCGGTTAGGGTCTTTTCCTGGGTCACGCCCAGCCTGCACCACCTAGTCCGGCCCCCACTCGGGAGCGGGGATTACTTAACACGGCTAAGAGGTGAAGCCAGGAGTTATCGTCAAGCATGGCTGTTGACGTCGAAGTCCGGCGCCGTCATTTTCCCCGACGTCGACTAGGGCCCTCCAAAACTTTCGGGAAGACCCTTGGCGCCTGGCCGGCTTAGCTCAGTTGGTAGAGCACCTGATTTGTAATCAGGGGGTCGCGGGTTCGATCCCTGCAGCCGGCACCAGATGCCGCGGGCTCCTATTCGCCTGAACGGATTGCCCGTTGAGCCCAAAGGTGCGGGCCGCGGCGTACCTTGCTAACGCCTCGGCCGACGTGGCCAACCCAACTCAAAGGCGGGCAGCAAGCTCGGCTGGATCCGGTGCATCGTTGGCCGCCGGTGGGGGGGGCTGCGCCTTAAATGTGTTGGCAGCAGCCTGGGCGGCGGCCACGTCGGCAGAACTCATGTGGGCGGCAAGCACATCAAGGCGAGCCTTTGACTGCCCGTCTCCTTGGGCCGCTGCGATGGTGTACCACGTGAAGGCGTTTTCAAGGCTCAAGGCCACACCAGATCCCCTCTCATAAAGTACAGCCAGGTTAAACTGAGCGTCGACCACACCGTACTGCGCTGCAGCCGCAAACCATTTCGCCGCTGAAGTGTAGTCGGGGCCTCCTCCCCAGCCTTCGGCGTACCCTACCCCCAGCCGATACATTGCCTTGGCGTTACCAGCTGCAGCGGCCTTGGCATACCACTGCAACGCAAGGGATAGATTTTTGGGCAATCCCTGGCCACGTTCATAGAGTGTGCCCAGCCAATATTCTGCTACCGGCTGGTTCTGCAGCGCGGCCTGGCGCAGCCAATACGCTGCGCCGGGAATATCTGTCGCAGTCCCATCACCATTTAGCAATTTTAAGCCAACAACAAGTTCGGCATTTGCGTTACCCGCCTTCGCCATAGCCACTAATCGAGCATCCACAGTGGTGCGCGTCGGGACTGCGCCAATTTGTGAGGCCGGACCAAATCCAGGCGGAAGGAGATGAAATTCAACCGCCGCACCCAAGGCACCTGCCGCTAGCAGAAACACCAAGACCAGCGCAACTGCCCACGGATTTTGCCGCAATCGGAGTGAAAGCGATCTCACGCCTCTCTTGGATCGCTTGCCCCTTACCGAACGGTCTTGGTCATCACCTGCGGAAACCGCGACCTGGGCACGAGCCTCAGGCGCATTAGGCGGCTGAGGTCCCCGCCTCTCATCAGCAGAGGGGACCCTTGCCGTCCGAGCCAACCAGTTTTCAACCGCGGTAATTCGTCCTGTCAGCTCTTTGACATAGATACGAAGATCAGCAACCACCAACGCATGTTGCTCGTTGCGCTCCAAAAGCGAACGATGGGAGGTTCCGAGGGCCTCGGCCATTTGGTTCGTCAGTCGAACGTGATCCTCCTCAAATTTTGCCCGCGCGCCCCCAACTTCCTGTTCGAGCCGCTCCATCCGCGCCTCAAGAACAGCCAGACCTCTCTCGATGCTATCGAGACGCCTAACCAGCTCTCCATGCACAGTTCCACGCTCAAGTCGATGGATGCGGGACTGCAGCTGCAAAATACTGCCCGCTACATCCTGTGGGTCTACCGTGCTGGCTTCCGCCGGACCATCCTGCCATTCCACCGTGGGTTTCATGGGCCCTATCCGCCCATGCCCAGGTGTTGGAGTCACACCTTCCGATTTTGCCGCTGCAGCAAACTGCGGGAGAGGCGTTACCAGGTCTCGGCCCGTTTCTTCGGGAAATGCGTCAGGAATAGCTTCGAGTTTGGTCCCCGGATCGGCAAGAAACTCGTCGTCTGCTTGCCGCACGACACCAAGCACCTGCTCCAGCTCAGAAAGTGATTCCGGCGACCGGGCCGATAGGGGGAAAACTCCCGGGTTCGGGCCGTTTCCGCCGCTCCGCTCTGACATTGCTCCACCAACACCCTGTTCGGCGCTATTTGCTTCAAGCGCCCCGCCGCTCTCCTGGCCAGCACCATCCCGCATGACCCCGGCGATGGTCTCCAGGTCATCAGCAACCAAGGCAAGATGAAGATCATCCTTCGTTACAAAGTAGCTATAGACGACAGTGGCCGCAAATCCAGCTTCAGCCGCAACCCGTCCAAGGGTCACAGAATCAACACCTTCGCGAGCGGACAGCCTCCGGGCAGCCGTCAGAATGGCCTGACGCGTATTATCTTTTTTCCAATTATCCACGTCGCTTGGGTCTGCGTTGAGTTCGGACATAACTGTCATCATAAATGATTCTCGGTGCTAAGACGCCGCTAATCGCCCAAATGACACATAACCCCAATCGCTTAAGGTGCCGTTAGACCAATAATCAGATTTTAAATTGTTTTTTTCGAGTTCCACAGAATGACCATTCGAGATGCCACCCTTTTCCGGTTAAAACCTCAGACATTGAGGGGAAAACCCAGATCGGCAATACCTCCGACACGAGCCGGGGTAACCACGTTCCTTATTCAATCTCGGCCAATCGCCCTCTGCCTGCCCTATGCGGACCCAAAAGGTCACAGATTGATGTCAAACAATGCTAGAGCTAGACGAAGACGGTGGCTCAGTAATTTGCCTCCCCAGCGCGTCAACGAGGGGAATGGCATCGTCGGGCAGCGGCATCATTTTTCTCTTGCGTGCGAAAGCCTGCTCAATGTAGGGAGCGAGTTCCTCATTCTTTCGCTGAATCCTCGCTTCCTCGTTTACCTTAAATTCGGGCATTACCTCTGACGCGAAAAGCTCCAGCGCCTCGCAGATGTGCTCATGGTGGTTGCGTCCGCCCTGCTGAATGAAAGCGACCTGGTCAACGCCAGACTCAGAAAATTTGCGCAGATGTACTCGCATCTCAGCAGGTGTACCGATGCCACGCGCCCCTGCGTTCTCAGGTAACCCATCTTTGACCTGTTCGAACGCCTTCCAGATGTCGGTACGCCCCGGCCTGTGCTGCCCAAAAATATAATGATGTCCGAGAGCGTAGCCAAAGAACTTAAATCCATCGATGCCGCGGCGCACAGCTTCGTCATGGTTCTGATGTACTGAAAAACCAGTCACCATACAGACATTCGCATTCACTGCATGGCCGATCGGAATACACTCCTCTTTTAGAATGCGATAGTAATCATCGACCCATTGGCGTGCTTCTGAGGGATCTACAAAGGCAAAGGTTAGCGCTCCGATTCCCATCCGGGCCGCCATTTTTATCGTCTCGCGATTGGAGCATGCTACCCACACTGGCGGGTGCGGTCGCTGCACCGGCTTGGGAACAATATTACGGCATGGCATTTCGAAAAACTCGCCCTTGAACCCAGGATACGGATCCATGGCAAGCATGTTTAGGCACTGCTCAGTGGCCTCTCGCCACATAGCACGCTTCTTGTCCACTGGTACACGATAGCCAGCCAACTCGAGGGCCGCAGAAGACTCACCAGTTCCGAACTCAACACGCCCGCCAGACACCAGATCGAGTGTTGCTATACGCTCAGCGACCCTGGCGGGATGGTTGTAGCCGGGGGGCATCAGCACAATACCATGGCCCAGACGAATGGACCTGGTGCGCTGCGAGCAGGCGGCTAAAAACACCTCAGGCGCAGATGAATGAGAGTATTCCTCGAGAAAATGGTGCTCAACTTCCCAAGCATGGTCGATACCAAGCCGATCCGCCAGTTCTACCTGATCAAGCGCATTCTGAAACAGCTTGAGCTCAGCTCCCTCCACCCACGGGCGAGGAAGCTGATGCTCATAAAAGATGCCGAACTTCATTTCCGGTCATCTCCGCGCACCATGGGTATGGGCGCCCAGCTTTTGACCGCCGCGAGCGCGGGACTGTGCTCGGCCTTATCAAACGCCGTCATAATCGATGAAAATCTTGCGGCCACGATTTCGCGCATGCCCGGGTGAGTAAAAATATAAAGCTCTCCCCCTCGTACAGCTTCCAGGACACGAGCCCCAACGACGTCTGGATCAATGCCCGAAAGTACGGCCTGGGCCGATTCACTGCTGCCCAGGCCTAAGGCATCGACCTCGCCCGAACCACCATACTGTTTCTGACGCGCCCGCCCGCTCTCATGAATCCTTGTACGTACAAAACCCGGACACAGGACAGATACGCCAATATTTTCTGGTGCAAGTTGCTGTGACCAACCCTCACTCATCGCCACAACTGCAAATTTGGTAGCACAGTATGGTTCCATGCCTGGCGGACTGATCATACCTGCCATTGAAGCTGTATTGATGAAGTGTCCCCCTTCCTTGTGGCCGCGTATGAGAGGCAGAAATACCTTCATACCGTGGACGACCCCCTTCAGATTGACATCAATGATCCAATTCCAGTCAGTATCGCTGACGCTGCTGATTTCACCGCCAACAGCGACGCCCGCATTGTTGCACACAACGTGGACTTTACCGAAGACAGCAATGGTCTGCGCCGCGGCTGCGGCCAAGCTATCGTGGTCAACGACATCACAGCCAACAGCATGGGCCCGAATTTGTTCTTGCGAAAGAGCATAGGCTGCTTCCTCAGCAGCAGAACGATCAATATCGGCGAGCACCACATTCATCCCTGCGCGACCAAAACTCCTCGCCATCGCCAAGCCAATGCCACTTCCGCCGCCGGTGACAAATGCTGTCTTCCCACGAAACTCCTCCATCATCGGGCCGTCCCTCGCTGTGTTGTGTCCTAGAGCCCGGCGCAACCGTGCGCCGCGCGGGATAAATCCGCACTGAGAATTTGTCAGTTTCTGACCTCTGTCAATCATCCGCAGAGGTTACAAAGGATTTGGGACTTTTATCGGAGGACCAGGCCAGACTAGTGCTGGTGCGAGACCTGCGCAGCAGCCACAAATTTGCCAGTTCGGCACTGGCCGCATACCCCTCCGGGCCGCACGCGGGCTCTTATGGACCTCAATCAGCGAGGCACCAATCCAGCCCCGCAGCATAGGATGCCTTCAGCACTACATAACCTGGCCCATCCTTGCTGAAAGACGCTGAGCAGCAAGCCAAACATGGCTCTCAAGCTTTAGGGTTCCAGTGCGCGCACGAGAAAGCGTGCCAGATTATCTACCACCTCAGCACGCGGCCTACCCGCCCGCCAACCTTCGCTCGACGCCTGATGCACCGCACCAAGAATTGCCTGCCCTACAATGTCGGAATTGTAACCCTTGGCCATGCGCCCCTCACCGACATTTTCGCGCACGAATTCCGCCCAATCATAACCCCAACGGTGCAGCAGGGGAAGCGAGGGATCACCTTCAGCATCGATCACTGCCTCGTCAGTCATTGCAGCATTGAGCACCCCCGGATGGCTTTCGGAGTAGTCATAGATTGCATTAAGCAGACTTTCGATCAGCGCACGCAAGGACGACGTAGAGGGCGTGCGCTCACGCACGTAGCTATCGAGCTCTGTCCGCGCTTCCTCGACAAACGCTAGGAAGCAGGCCCGCTTGTCAGGAAAATGCAAATAAAAGGTTCCATGACCCAGTCCGGCCTCACGGGCAATATCCTGAGGCCGGGTGGCGTGGTAGCCGCGTTCGACAAAGAGCTTGCGTGCCGCTAGCCGCAACTTTGCCAAGCTTTCGGGCTTGCGGCGCGTAGTCCTCAGACTGGCAGCCTTTGCAGGTTTCACTGAGTCACGACTAGACATCGTCGCGGCATTCTCCACTGCGCTGGCTTCCGTCAATCAATTCAAGCAGCTGCGGCCGAATTGAGCGCCCGCCATACCTTTTCCGGAGTGGCGGGCATGTCGACATGGGACACTCCGCAGGCATCAGCTATGGCGCTGATTACCGCGGGCATAGCCCCTACCGTTCCGGCCTCACCACAGCCTTTAGCCCCTAACGGGTTGGTCTTGCAGGTAATCTCCTCGTAGCCGAAGACAATATCTGGGACATCGTCTGCGCGTGGCATAGCGTAGTCACTGAAGCTTGCCGTCAACAACTGGCCACTCTCAGGATCGTAGGAACAGTTCTCGAGTAATGCCTGACCGATACCTTGTACCACGCCGCCGTGCACCTGCCCGCGAACAAGCATCGGATTGATCACGCGTCCGAAATCATCCAGTACGCTGTAGCGAACAATCTCTACTTTTCCAGTTTCCTCATCAACTTCCACTTCGCAGACATGGCAGCCATTCGGAAAAGTCGATGCCTCGCCATTAAACAATCCGTCGCTGTCGAGCCCGTCTTCAAATCCAGGGAGACGATCACGTTTTAGCGCAACCGCCAATTCCGTCAGGCTCATGCTTTGCTCAGTGCCGCTGACAAAAAAGCGTCCAAGCCCTTCTACAATCTCAAAGGTGACCTGCCGGCCACCAGCCTGTAGTACCTGAGCTGCCGCCTGCTTTCCCTTGCGAATAACTTCATCGGACGTAACGAGGATTGCGCCCCCGGCCATGTTGAGTGAACGTGAGCCTCCGGTACCGCCCCCGTTTACCCAGTCTGTATCACCCTGCCGGACGCGCACGCTTTCGAAGGGCACCCCCAAGCGTTCCGCAACTACCTGAGCAAATGCAGTTTCGTGTCCCTGCCCGTTCGACTGGGTACCAACGTAAACATCTACTCCGCCATTTTCTGTAAAGCAGATTCGCGCTGGCTCTGAGCCGGCTGCCGCGGTAATCTCCACATAATACGCAATTCCAAGTCCGCGACGTTTGCCGTGCGCCGCACTCTGCGCCTTGCGAGTATCAAAGCCTTCTACGTCCGCTTGTTTTAGACCCTCATTCAGCATGTGAGGATAATCACCGGAATCGAAGGCAACTCCATGCCAATTCTTAAAGGGAAGCTCCTGCGGTGTCGGTAGATTTCGTCGGCGCAGTTCAACGCGGTCAATGTCTGTGACCTCAGCGGCGGCGTCCATCAGCCGCTCCATCAGATAGGCCGCCTCAGGTCGACCCGCGCCACGATATGCGTCCACCGGCGCGGTGTTCGTGAAATAACCCTTCACGTTCGCGTAAAGAGCAGGAATTCTATAGAGGCCACCGAAAATCCGTCCCCCCGCGAGCGTGGGAATAAATGGCGCAAATTGTGACAGGTAACCGCCCATATTCGCCGCGCTATCGATACGCATTGCCAGAATGCGCCCATCTCGATCCATCGCAAGTTCAGCATTCATGAGCATGTCACGGCCGTGATCATCACACAGAAATGCTTCGCTGCGGTCAGATGACCAGCGTACCGGCCGCTTTAGCTGCTTCGCGGCAATCAATACCAGAGGCTGTTCGGGATAGACAAAATTCTTCATGCCAAAGCCGCCGCCAACGTCTGGCGAAATAACATGCAGTTCAGCGCGGTCCAGGCGCAAAATACCGGCTACACGATCGCGCATGCCACCCGCGCCTTGGTTGCCGCTGTAAAGCGTAAAAAGATTCCGCTCGGCATCATAGAGGCCAATGGCGTTGCGAGTTTCCATCGACGACGGCGCGATACGATTTTGCACGGTGGCGACCTTCGCCACAAATACTGCCTTGGCAAAGGCCTCAGCGACCTTGCTCGCGTTACCGATTTCCCAATCAAAACAAAGGTTACCAGGCGCATGCTCCCAAACCAATGGACCGGTTGGCGCGGTTTCTAGGGCCCCACATGCATCCTGCATGGTGTAGTCGACGGCGACGAGCTCAGCCGCATCACGGGCCTGAAAAATCGTCTCCGCCACGACCATCGCCACAGCCTCTCCTGCAAACGTAATCCTGCGATCAGCTAGCAGAGGTTTGTCCGTCAGCTTGCTTGGTGAGCCATCGCGATTCTTGAGAGACGCCAGGCAGGGCATCGGACCCGCACCAAATTTCTCCACATCAGCCTGGGTTAATACAGCGACCACTCCTGGAACCGCCTGGGCCGCCGATATATCAATGCTGTTGATCTTCGCCGCTGCATATGGCGAGCGGACAAATGCAACATTGGCCTCATTGGAAAAATGAATATCGTCCGTGTAACGTCCTTGCCCCGTGACGAAACGAATGTCCTCCGTCCTGCGGACGGACTGACCCATGCCAAACTTCATTGCCATACCTCAGTGCTTATAGCTGGGATCGATGCGATCGAGCTTACGGCGTAGCGCGGGCCAAGCCAAGTTACTGATCAATCCCTCAAAGGCGGGTCCGCCCTGCCCTGCTGTCTTTTCCGGAACACCCTGGTTGGGCAAATTCAGACGGACACCTCCGGCCATTGCCCGCACCTGCATTGAGCAGGAGCGCTCCAGAAAATAAATTCGTAAAAATGCATCCGCGCAGGTCTTACCCAATGCCAGGGTTCCATGATTGCGCAGGATCATCAGGTGATTTTCACTGCCTAGGTCTTTGGCGAGACGCTGACGTTCATCAAGATCGAGGGCTACGCCTTCATAATCGTGATAGCTGAGGTCCGTACAGATCAGCATGGCATGTTGATCAAGCGGCAATAGACCGTCGGCCTGGGCGGAAACGGCGACACCGTCTGTGGTGTGGAGGTGGATTATACATTGTGCGTCTTCGCGATTCATGTGAAGCGCACTGTGGATGGTAAAACCGGCTGGATTGACCACATACGGCGTATCCGCCACTTTTCTTCCGGTCGTATCGATTTTTACCAAGCTTGACGCGGTGATTTCATCGAACAGAAGTCCGTACGGATTGATCAGAAAGTGATGCTCCGGCCCTGGAATCCGTGCTGATATATGGGTGAAAATCATATCGTCCCAGCCATAAAGAGCGACGAGCCTGTAGGTTGCCGCCAAGTCCTCACGCAAAGCCCACTCCTCAGGGCTTACCTTGTCCTTGAGCGAGGCATGTTTGAGCGGGGCGTTCATAGTCACTCTCCGGCGGTTCGCAAGACTTTGGAGATTGGGCTTGCTAGCACGGGGTGTCAATTCTTGAGAGCGGAAGCCCGCCTAGTATCTCAAATGCGGTATCCGTCAAGGACCTTGTACCCGCGATCCGGCGGGCAAGATCCCCACCAACCCTGCTGCATTTTCAGCTACGGATGCGTTGGACGGCGCCTTGCCATCCGTCATAGAGCGTATCACGCACCCGGTCAGACAGGGCGGGCTCAAACCGGCGCTCCAAGGCCCAGGCACTGGCGATGTCCATAAAGCTCTGAAACAGGCCCACCCCTAGGCCGGCCAGATAGGCAGCGCCAAGAGCCGTGGTTTCAGTCATGGCAGGTCGCTCCACCGGCAGGCCCGTCAGGTCAGCGAGGCGCTGGCAGAACCAATCATTTCGAACCATGCCACCATCTACCTTAAGCGCCTTGGGCGGGCTAAGTCCGGTGCTGCCCATATCCTCGCGCATGGCCTCGAGTAGATCACGGGTCTGATAGCACACAGCGTCCAGCGCCGCGCGCCCCATCTCTGCGGCACCGCAATCCCGGGTCAGTCCGACAATGGCTCCGCGCACCGTAGGATCCCAGTACGGAGCGCCCAGACCGGTAAATGCCGGTACAAAATATAGCCCCTCAGCCGGTTTGGCAGAGCGGGCCAACGCTTCAATGTCAGATGCAGAATCAATCAGACCCATGGCATCGCGTAACCATTGTACAACGGCCCCCGCAATGAAGATGGACCCCTCGATAGCGTAGGCCATTTCCCCCGCTACCCTGTAGCCGGCCGTCGCCAGAAGACGATGCTGCGAGCTAGGTACTGCGGTTCCCGTGTTAACGAGCGCAAAGCAACCTGTTCCATAGGTAGACTTAACGTCACCAGGAGCAAAACAGGCCTGCCCAACCATAGCGGCCTGCTGGTCTCCAGCCATGCCGCAAATGGGCAGTTCCACACCAAACAATTCCGGATCGGTGTAGCCGAAGACCCCTGCGCTATCACAAATTTCAGGCAGAACAGCACGCGGTATACGAAAAACATCCAAAAGATGACGGTCCCATTTTTGCAGCGCCAGATCCATCAGCATGGTGCGCGAGGCGTTGGTAACATCGGTGGCGTGGGTCCGCCCTCCTGTCATTTTGTACAACAACCAGCTATCGATGGTACCAAATGCGAGTTCACCCCGATCTGCTTGCTCGCGCGCACCCGGAACGTGATCAAGCAGCCATTCCAGCTTGGTCGCGGAAAAATATGGGTCAATCAGGAGGCCTGTACGATCGGCGATTTGACGGTCAAGACCTGCAGCCGCGAGCTGTTGGCATCGGGCTGCCGTGCGTCGATCCTGCCATACGATGGCATTATGGATGGGGACGCCCGAAGACCGGCACCAGAGGAGACTGGTCTCACGTTGATTGGCAATACCAATCGCAATCTCGCTCGACCGAACGTCCTTAAGGACGGCACGGCAGCAAGCTACAGACGCTCGCCATATCTCCTCGCCATCATGCTCAACCCAACCGTTTGCGGGATAGAATTGTGCCAGTTCGATGGCGTGATGGGCGAGCAGGTGTGCATTGGTATCGAACAGCATGGCCCGCGTCGACGTAGTTCCCTGATCAAGCGCAAGAAGAAAATGCGGGAGCATGGAAGGGCCTCAGAATTGTCTCTGCCACGAGCTTATCAGCTCGTCAGTCGAGCGCGAACCACTCCTCGTGTTCCTGGGCCGAAATTAGCCTTGTGTCCGGCCGCAAATCTATAATCTTGTACACTGTCGCCCCAAGTAGTCCGTCAGGTTCAGTTCGTCGATCGGAGAGGGGCATGATGATGCGTTCACCGTTGCCCATTTGTTGCAGGTGTTGAAAAACATAACCCGAACCATGGAAAAAGGCCGGTCCGGAAATGACCCGCTTATGGCGACGGAAAATGGTCTCGTAGCGGTCAGGCGGGAAAATATCGCGCATGGGGGCGTTTCGGATGGTACGCCCGAACACGGCCTCTACCGCATCCCCTGCAAGGCGGCCGGTAAAGCTGTCGGCAACCGGGTCGTAGCGCCAGGACCATATAATTGACAGATGCGCAGATATTGCCGCGGGCCGAAGGTCGACCCAAGCCGGCATGGACCGCGGACCCCGGGACTGTAGCCAATGCTCGGCTATTTGGCGCAGGGCCGGCGAGGAAATCCGGGCAAGAAACTCCTGGAATGCCATGATCTTCAAGCCGCCGGATCTGCTGCCTTTGGGTTCCATGATCCTATCAGCTCTGCGGTATTTTCCAGCCCCCGAATCGCACCCGGTAACAATTTCGCGATTGTTAACGTTTACGCGGTATTAACGCAATTTCCGATAGGCTCAGATCAGTCTTGATGCGCTGGGAGTGTTTTGGGGGGCGATGTGGGGCTAACAGCTCAGGATCTTGGCAGCATGGCAAGGCTGTCGCAGCTGGCCGCTGACCCCAAGACCGCGCGTCGTGGGGATATCTACCTAGCCGTTGCCACGCTTTACCAGTCGCAGGCAACACGGCTCTCCGCGCGCGAACGCGGGCTGATGCGGGAAATCCTGCTGCGGCTTAGCGCTGATGTCGAAATGGCCATCCGCATCAGTCTGGCCGAACGGCTGGCCGAGGATGACCAGGCACCGACCGAGCTTATTTTGTTGCTGGCAGACGACCGCATCGAGGTGGCGCGGCCAGTCCTGCTGCGCAGTCGCATCCTGACCGATGAACACTTGCTCACACTCCTCGATCACCTGAGTGAGGAGCATCTGGTCGCCTGCGCCGAACGGCCTCATATCGGAGAGCAAGTTTGTGCCAACCTCGCGCAAAAACATTCTCAAAGCGTACTCGTCGCCCTCGTCCGTAACGCGACCGCGCGCATAAACCCGCAAACCTTTGAATCTTTGATCGAAAAGTCAAAAGAAATAGCCGCGTTACAGGGTCCCCTGGCTCACCGAACCGACCTTCCCGCTAATTTGGCACTCAAGATGTGCGCGTGGGTTTCGGATGCCCTGCGCGCCCATATCAGTCTCAGCTACCCCCAAATCAGCGCCATCGCCGAACAAAAGCTCGAGGAGGCCACGCACTCCGTTCAGGCCTCGGGTCCATCGGTCAGCCCTGGCGCATCGAAGCTGGTGGACAAACTGGCAGGTGCTGGCCAGCTTAAGGCCGGATTTCTTCTCCGTGTACTTAATCAGGGACAGCTCGATCTCTTTGACATAGCCTTTGCCAGACTTTTGGGGTTGGATGCAGGGCACGTTAGCCAGATCCTCCATCGCTCAGGGGTCGTACCCCTAGCTCTCGCCTGCCGCAGCGTGGGTATTGATCGTTGCGTCTTTTCCACGGTGTACAGCCTGTCCCGCCGGGCCATTGGCGCCCCCCCTATGCTGACCGTGGCGGAAATAAATCAAGCCGATACCGCATTTGAGAGCTTCACCAAGGCCGAAGCGCTGGGCAGGGTCCGCGCTTTGGTCGGTACTTTAGGCTAGCTTAGAGCGCCCTGACGGTAGAGATAGGCGCTCAGCCTTGCTAAGCTTGCCCGATGATCGATCCCTTTGGCCGTAACATTTCCTATCTGCGGGTGTCCGTCACCGACCGCTGCGATCTGCGCTGCGTCTACTGCATGTCCGAGCACATGACCTTTCTGCCCAAGGCAGACATGCTGACGATTGAGGAATTGGTCCGTGTTTGCAGTGCCTTCATTTCTAAGGGTGTCACACGGATCCGGATCACCGGTGGTGAGCCGCTCGTACGTCGTAATGTGCTGCATCTGTTTGAGGAACTCGGTAGCAAGATTGGTGATGGACTGTCAGAACTGACGCTAACAACGAATGGCACCCAACTTTCCCGCAATGCCCGACCACTGTGGGCCGCCGGCGTTC
>JAKAVI010000233.1 GCA_021817355.1 Pseudomonadota bacterium
CAAGCTCGAGGGCACGATCGGGTGCATGGTCAACGGCGCGGGCCTGGCCATGGCGACCATGGACATCATCAAGCTCTATGGCGAGGAGCCAGCCAACTTCCTCGATGTTGGCGGTGGGGCGAGTAAGGAAAAGGTTACGGCGGCATTCAAGATCATTGTCTCCGATCCGAACGTAAAAGGCATATTGGTCAATATCTTTGGCGGCATCATGAAATGCGACATCATCGCTGAAGGGATCATTGCCGCGGCCAAGGAAGTTGCCTTGAAGGTACCGCTGGTGGTGCGGCTGGAAGGCACCAATGTCGAACTCGGCAAGAAGATCCTCGCCGAGTCGGGCCTTCCCATCCTGTCAGGCAACGATCTCGCCGACGCCGCCCAGAAAATCGTCAAAGCCGTTAAGGGATCCTGAGCATGTCTATCCTTGTCGACAAGAACACACGCGTCATTTGCCAGGGTTTTACCGGCAACCAAGGCACCTTCCATTCCCAGCAGGCGATTGCCTATGGCACCAAGATGGTCGGCGGCACCTCACCAGGCAAAGGTGGCACGACCCATCTGGATCTTCCCGTATTTGATACCGTGCGCCAAGCCAAGGAAAAAACCGGCTGCACGGCATCGGTGATCTATGTTCCGCCGCCGTTTGCAGCCGATGCCATTGTTGAAGCCATCGATGCCGAAATCGGCCTCATCGTCTGCATTACCGAAGGCATTCCCGTGCTCGACATGGTCAAGGTCAAGCGCGCGTTATCGGGTTCCAAGTCGCGGCTGATCGGCCCGAACTGTCCTGGCGTGATCACGCCAGGTGAATGCAAAATCGGCATCATGCCAGGCCATATCCACAAGCGCGGCAAGGTCGGCATCGTCTCACGTTCAGGGACCCTCACCTACGAAGCTGTGGCCCAGACCACTGCCGTCGGACTTGGTCAGTCCAGCTGCGTCGGTATTGGCGGCGACCCTGTCAAGGGGACCGAGCACATCGACGTGCTCGAGATGTTCCTGGCTGACGACGAAACCGAAAGCATCATCATGATCGGTGAAATCGGCGGCTCAGCCGAAGAGGATGCGGCGGATTTTATCCGCAGAAGCCGCGTCAAGAAGCCGATGGTAGGCTTTATCGCCGGAGTGACGGCACCGCCAGGACGACGCATGGGCCATGCCGGCGCTATTATTTCGGGCGGCAAGGGTGGTGCTGATTCCAAGATTGAGGCCATGAAATCGGCGGGCATTCGCGTATCGCCGAACCCTGCGGCCCTGGGCACCACTTTGGTGGAACTTCTCAGCGGCAAGTGACGTATTTTGCCCTGACATAAAAGCCCCCTATAGTCACTGCGCTTAGGGGGTTTTTTCATGCGCAAATTCCGTCTGGCAATAATCGCCTCGGCACTGCTGCTTGCCGGTTGCAGTTCGCTGCCCAATCCGTTTGCCCAGCCCCACAAGCCACCGCCGGCCTATGTGGTGTTCTTTCCAGGCCACAGCACGATGTTGTCGGCAAGCATGAAACATATTATTGCTGATGTCGCCGCGGTAGCAAAACAAAATTCCAATGACCTGGTCGAAGTCTCTGGCCCCAGCACCAAGCTCACGCCGGGTTATGACCCCCGATATGCCCAGCCGCGTATCAATGCCGTAATCAACGAACTCCTCGCTGATGGCGTGCTCCAGAGCCATATCGCGCAGGGCTCATCCCTGAGCTCGGCCCTGGAAGTCGACGCTGCGGGCGACCAGCGCGTGGTGTTGCACGTGGTTCCAGCCTCACGCTGAGGGATCAGGCGTTCGTCCCGGCCGGGGGTAATGAAAACTGCCTTCCTCGCCACCTCCCGTTAAGCGAGATGTCGCAAAGATAACGTGATCGAGGGCGTGCAATCGCTTTCGGGATGCGCTAAAGGCGGGGGCTTTCCGCACCCGCAACCATTGACAATGCGGCTGTTCGAGGACGGGGCCGACCCAACAAGCCGGCCCAACATGCTGAAATGACGAGCCAATCCGATCCCGCTGTCTCCAATTCGATCCTGGAGACGACGTCCTTCCTGTTCGGCAACAATGCCGCCTTCGTTGAATCCCTGTACCGCCAATTCCTCGAAGATGCGGCGAATGTCGACCCTAGCTGGCGCGACTTCTTCGTCACCCTCGGCGAGAAAGCGCTGTCACCGACCCAGCTCGGCAGAGGTCCTGCGTGGCGAAGGGATCGTGGTCCGACGCTGGTTCGTGATGAGCTGACCGACGCGCTGACCGGAAACCTGGCAGCAATCTCCGCGCCCCGAGCCCCGGTGGCTGCGCTGGGCGAGCAGACATTGCGGGTGGCGGCACAGGATTCCATCCGCGCCATCCAGCTGGTACGCGCCTATCGGATCATCGGCCACCTGGCGGCGAAGCTTGACCCGCTGGGGCTGGCGGAAAAGCCCCATCTGCCACAGCTGGAGCCCTCCTTCTATGGCTTTGGCGAGGCCGATCTCGACAAGCCAGTGTTTTTGGACGGAGTGCTCGGACTTTCCATGGCCAAGCCGCGGGAGGTGGTCGACCTGCTCACCCGCACCTATTGCGGCCGCATCGGCTACGAGTTCATGCATATTAACGATGCGGAGCAGAAAGACTGGCTGCAGCGGCGGATCGAAGGGCCCGACAAGGAGATATCTTTCACTCCCGAGGGCAAGAAGGCGATCCTGAATAAACTGGTCGAGGCCGAGGGCTTCGAAAAATTCTGTGGCCTGCGCTTCCTGGGTACCAAACGCTTCGGGTTGGACGGCGGAGAAGCCGTGATCCCGGCGCTTGAGCAGATCATCAAACGCGGCGGCCAGCTCGGCGTACAGGAGATCGTGCTCGGCATGTCCCACCGCGGACGTCTCAATGTTCTGGCCAATGTCCTTGCCAAACCTTACCGGCAGATCTTTCATGAATTCCAGG
>JAKAVI010000028.1 GCA_021817355.1 Pseudomonadota bacterium
TCGCAAGCCAGCTGGCGCGATGTCCGTGCTGCAAACGATCAATCAGACAAACCAGACCGAAGAATTTGTGACGCAGTAGAACTAGAACCCCGGACCCATGGATGTTGCCCAATTCGATTTTGAGCTTCCCGAAGAGCTGATTGCGGTTCGCCCGGCGGTACCGCGCGAAACGGCCCGGCTTCTCGTTGTCCACCAGGATGGGCGGCTTGAGCATGCGCGGATCAAGGATCTGCCCCGGCTTTTGCAATCAGGGGATTGTCTCGTCGTCAACGATACCGCGGTTATCAAGGCGCGGCTGCGGGGCATACGTCTGCGCGGCGTGGCAGCCGAGGGTCCGAAAATCGAAGTCCTCCTCCATAAGCGCGAAGCCGGGAACCGCTTTCGGGCCTTTGCCCGGCCGGCACGGAAGCTTGTTCCACGCGATGTGATCCTGTTTGACAAAAAGTTCAGTGCTGAGGTTCTGAGCCGGGGGGAGGGGGGAGAGATCGAGCTTGAATTCTCGCACGGAGGAGCTGCGCTCGATCACAGCATCGCGCGTGCCGGCGAAATCCCCCTGCCGCCCTATATCGCGGGCAGGAGGCCTGCCGACGCGCGCGACGAGACCGACTACCAGACGATGTTCGCACGCGAACCCGGATCAGTTGCTGCGCCGACCGCAGGGCTCCATTTTACCCCCGAGCTCCTGGGGCAGCTCGCCGAGGCCGGGGTAGGGACTGAAAGGCTGACCTTGCACGTGGGGGCAGGAACCTTCTTGCCTGTGAGCGCAAAGGATACCGATGGCCACCACATGCATGCGGAGCGTGCGGTCCTGAGCCCCGGGACGGCCGAGCGGCTCAATGGGGTCCATGCTGCTGGCGGGCGGGTCGTGGCGGTGGGCACCACCTCCTTGCGGACCCTGGAAAGCGCGGTTGGAGACGATGGGAAGATTGGTGCCTTTGATGCAGAGACGCGGCTCTTCATCACTCCCGGCTTTGGCTTCAGGGCGGCGGACGTACTCCTCACGAATTTTCATCTGCCGCGCTCGACGCTTTTCATGCTGGTCTGCGCCTTTGCCGGCACCGACACCATGAAACGGGCCTACGCCGAGGCCATCAAGGAGCGCTACCGGTTTTACTCCTATGGCGATGCCTGCCTCCTGTTTCGTGAAAGACAAGGCTGAGATTCCGTGCCCTTTACCCACCCCCGAATTTGGCTAGAGTGCGCGTGCTGTACGAGCAGGTTGGCGTCATGAAAATCGTCCCGGTGATCCTGGCAGGCGGGACGGGTACGCGGCTGTGGCCGCGTTCACGCACGTCCTTGCCCAAGCAGTTTCTCAATCTGGGCAGCGAGCGTTCGCTCCTCGTTGAAACCGTCTGTCGCTTTGACGGGGACGCAAGGTTTTCAGCGCCGTTGATTGCAGGCGCCGTCGAGCATGGCTTTATGGTCGCCCGGGAACTCGAAGCCGCGCATATCAAACCGCTGGCGATCCTTGCCGAACCCGAAAAGCGCAATACCGCGCCGGCGATTGGGGCAGCGGCCTCATATGTTGAAGGCGTGGTGGGCGCGGATGCAATTCTCTGCATCATGCCGGCTGACCACATCGTGCGTGATCCCGCCGGACTTCGCGCTGCCCTCTACGCTGCGGCGGGGGCCGCCGAGGAAGGCTACATCGTGACGATCGGCATTACCCCAACTGAACCCGCAACGGGGTATGGCTATATCGAGACTGGCGCGCCTCTTAGGGCTCACGCAGGCGTTCAGAGTGTCGTGCGTTTTGTCGAAAAGCCGGACCGTGCTTCGGCCGAGGCATATCTCACCGCAGGCAATTACTTGTGGAACGGTGGCATGTTTGTGGCCCGGGCCGACCATCTTCTGGGTCAGATGGAAAAGCTCTGTCCTGACGTCGTGGCGGCCGCACGGGCGGCAGTAAAGGCGGCTAGGTCCCACGACAGTGTCACCACGCTCGACCGGCAAAGCCTTGCCCGTGCGCCCTCGATCTCATTCGACTATGCGGTTATGGAAAAGACCCAGCACGCCGCCGTGGTGCCGGCCGATGTGGGCTGGACGGATGTCGGAAGCTGGTCGGCGTTGTGGGATATCCTGGACAAGGACCCAAGTGGCAACGCCCTCAGCGGCGATGTCCACATCCAAGACTGCCGCGACAACCATATCGAAAGCGATGGTCGGCTTGTGGTTGCTCTCGGTCTTGAGCGTATGATGGTCGTTCAGACCCGGGATGCGACGCTGGTTGCGCCTCTTAGCCGCGCGCAGGAAATTGGGCGCCTGGTCGATTCTCTGAAGAAGAAGGGTCGTGCTGAAATCCAGGCCCACACCAAGGTGCAGAGGCCCTGGGGCTGGTATGATTCGCTTTGGCAGGACAAGGGGTTTCAGGTCAAGCATCTGATGGTGGCTCCGGGAGCGGCCATCTCTCTTCAGCTCCACCATCGACGGTCCGAACACTGGATGGTGCTCCGTGGCAAAGCGAAGGTGACGCGCAACGACGAGGTCTTTGAGCTCAAGGCTGGAGAGGCGACATTTATTCCGCTTGAAGCGCGCCACCGCCTTGAAAATTCGAGTGCGGAGGAACTCCACGTCGTCGGGGGCCAGTTTGGGGACTATCTGGGCGAAGATGATATTGTGCGGTTTGAGGACCGCTATGGCCGCGTCGCTGATGTGACCTAATCGGAAGTTTTTATTTGCCGTGCGCTGAAAGCTGAATCGTATCAGCGGTTTGGGCCTGATCTGGCGGGTTTTCTGTAGCCATGTAAGGGCTTTTCAAAAGGCCCAAACCATGATTCGATTCCTGCATGTTCATCGAGACGTACCCATCCGCCGTAGGCCACAAATTTAGGCCTTGCTAATCAGGGTATTTGAGCCAGTGAGGGCAGTCGCCCCGCATGCGGACCAGCT
>JAKAVI010000453.1 GCA_021817355.1 Pseudomonadota bacterium
CTCGCCATGAGCCGGTGAGGCTTGACGGGCGGGGGGACACGCCCTCGGGGGAAGGGATGATCAAGTCTGAACTGGTCGCGCGTCTGGCGCAGCGCTATCCGCATCTTTATCACCGTGACGTAGAGCGCATTGTGACGACGGTACTGGACGAAATCACCAAGGCGCTGGCCGAGGGCCATCGTGTCGAGCTGCGCGGCTTTGGCGCGTTCTCGGTCAAGGTGCGTCCGGCCCGCATGGGGCGCAATCCGCGCACCGGTGAGCCCGTCACCGTCGACGAAAAGCGCGCGCCGTTTTTCCGGACAGGCAAGGAACTACGCGAGCGGCTGAATGGTCACGGCCACAAGGCCCAAGATGCAGGCTCGGAGGCGCCGTGAAGGCGTCGACATATCTGGTCGGCATTCCCGTCGCGATCATCGCCGCGGTGATCGCCATCGCCAATCGCCAAAGCGTGGTCTTCAGCATCGATCCGTTTTCCCTGCGCTATCCCAACGGCAACCTGTCGATGCGCTTGCCGCTTTTTGCCTTGCTTCTGGCGGCCTTGCTGCTCGGGCTCGTTCTCGGCTGGCTAAGTGCGCTGCTCTCGGCACGCCGCCGCCGCCGGCGGCTGCAGCAGCAGCAAAAGACTGCCGAATCCGTCTTGCCCCCGGCTCCAGCGCAGTCTAAACCGCCGGAATGAACTCAAATCCGCTTTATGTTGCGCTCGATACACCTGATCTGGAGCGCGCCCTTACGCTCGCCCGCAGCCTCTCCACTGCGGTCGGTGGCATCAAGCTCGGGCTCGAGTTTCTGAGCGCCCACGGTCCGGACGGCCTGCGCCGTCTGATTGACGAGGGGCTTCCGGTGTTTGCCGACGTCAAGTTCCACGACATTCCCAACACCGTGGCCGGTGCGGCACGGGCCCTCAGTAGCCTTGGGGTGGCAATATTCAATGTGCACGCCTCCGGCGGTGTCGCCATGATGCGGGCTGCGAAAGACGCGGCTCTTGGCGCGGCGGTACCGTCCAAGGTGCTGGCGGTGACGGTGTTGACCTCGTTGGGCCCTGAGGATCTGGCCCGCGTGGGTCAGGGCATGAAGATCGAGGAACAGGTGGTTCGCTTGGCCTTGCTCGCACGAGAAGCCGGGCTTGATGGGGTGGTCTGCAGCCCGCGCGAGATCGCGGCTGTCCGCCAAGCCTGTGGTTCCAATTTTCTCATTGTGACCCCCGGGATCCGTCCGAGCGGCGCCGAACTTGGCGACCAGGTCCGCGTCATGACCCCGGGCGAGGCGGTTAAGGCCGGTGCTGACATTCTCGTCATCGGCAGGCCCCTCACCGCCGCAAAAGACCCTGTCGCCGCCGCCCGGGCCCTGCTCCTTGAGATGGGCGGCACTGCCGCCTGAGGTCTGAGTGCGCGCTGCCATGGCGGCCCGGGTCTGAGGCCGGTCAAGGGCATCGAGCGCAGCCTTCCTGCCAGCACCACAATGGGTCAGCAGCTGTATCCCGCACCAGATCTCGACACTGCCTGCGGCAGCCAGCACGCCAGGCCTGTCAAGTGAGGAAAAATAATCATTGCACTGTATGGCAACTTCCTCGGCTAGATGTCCGGTTATCTCAAGAATTATTACCGTATAACGCGACACTGCCGATAATAATATCGCAATTGAGATGGAGAATATGCCATCAGTATTCATGGAATTATCTCTCATACGTTGATTATATACTTACGAAATCTAACAATTTTGAGAGTCTGTCGTAAACAAGTTTACCAGTCGATGTGCCAAGAATGAAGCTGTCGCCAAGCCGTCGGCCCCTCTTGTCCCACCTCGGGAAAATTCGCTATAGCCGTGCTTGCTTGATTTTGCGCTGTGGGACAGCGATAAGCGGCGCCCCATGGCTGTGAGCATAAAAATCTGTGGCATCACCGAAGCCCATGCGCTGGATGCGGCGCTGCATGTTGGCGCCGACCTTGTAGGTTTCGCGTTTCTTCCTACCTCGCCGCGCTACCTGCCATACGACAAGGCCGCG
Source organism: Pseudomonadota bacterium (assembly GCA_021817355.1). The sequence continues at coordinate 2,003 of JAKAVI010000453.1, forward strand.
GAGCTTGCCTTGCGGGCGCGCGGGCGGGCCCGCATTGTCGCGCTTCTGGTCGACCCGGATGACGCCTCCGTTGAGCGTGCCATAAGCGCCATCCGGCCGGATTTTGTTCAGCTCCACGGTCATGAAAGTCCGCAGCGGCTCGCCGCTTTGCGCAGCCGCTTTGGTTGCCCTCTCATCAAGGCCATTGCGGTGGCCGAGCCCGCGGATCTGCACTGCGTTGCCAGTTATGAGCCCGTGACCGAGATGTTTCTGTTTGACGCCCGTGCCCCCGTGGGAGCTACCCGCTCCGGCGGTCACGGCCTCGCCTTTGACTGGCGCCTGCTGCAGCATCAGCGCATCTTGCGTCCCTGGCTGCTGGCCGGCGGTCTTACCCCTGATAATGTCGCCCTGGCCCTTTCGGTGTCCGGGGCGCCGGGTGTCGATGTCTCCAGCGGCGTTGAAACGGCGCCGGGGATCAAGGATCCACAGCTGATCCAGGCGTTTGTTGCGGCAGCACGCGGTGTGCTGCCTGAATCAGTCCAGCAAGGGAGTTCTGCGTGACGCCATTGCCCAATTCATTGCGGGCCGGTCCGGATGCAAATGGACACTTTGGTGTCTATGGCGGCCGCTACGTGGCGGAAACCTTGATGCCGCTCGTGGTTGATCTGGAAGCTGCTTATCGCGCCGCGCGTGCAGACGATCGGTTTGCTGCAGAGCTGCATGGCCTGCTCAGGAACTATGTCGGGCGCGCCAACCCGCTCTATTTCGCCGAGCGGCTGACCGCACACCTGGGTGGCGCCAAAATCTATCTGAAGCGCGAAGATCTCAATCACACCGGCGCGCACAAGATCAATAACTGTCTCGGCCAGATCCTGCTGGCCCGCCGCATGGGCAAGCGACGGATCATTGCCGAAACCGGCGCCGGTCAACATGGTGTTGCGACGGCGACCGTGGCAGCGCGCTTTGGTCTGCCCTGTGTGGTCTATATGGGCGATGTCGACATCGAACGACAAAAGCCCAACGTCTTTCGCATGCAGCTCTTGGGTGCGGAAGTGCGCGCCGTAACCAGCGGCTCGCGCACGCTGAAAGATGCCATGAATGAGGCGATGCGCGACTGGGTCGCCAATGTTGATGATACTTTCTATATCATCGGTTCGGCCGCCGGGCCGCATCCCTATCCCGAGATGGTGCGCGACTTTCAGTGCGTGATCGGCAACGAGACCCGCGCCCAGATCCTGGAACAGGAAGGCCGGCTTCCCGATCTTGTTGTCGCCTGCGTTGGCGGCGGGTCGAATTCTATTGGCATGTTCCACCCCTTTCTCGATGACGAGAACGTCGTGATCCACGGCGTAGAGGCGGCGGGCGAGGGCATCGATACCGCCCATCATGCCGCGACCATGGCCCGTGGCGTGCCCGGGGTGCTGCACGGCTCGCTCTCCTATCTGCTACAGGATGCAGGCGGGCAGATCACCGAGGCGCATTCGATCTCCGCGGGTCTCGATTATCCCGGAGTGGGACCGGAACATTCCTATCTGCGGGATGTCGGGCGGGTTTGTTATCACAGCATCACGGATCAAGAAGCACTTGAGGCATTCATGCTGCTGTGCCGTCTGGAGGGCATCATCCCCGCCCTCGAACCGGCACACGCCATCGCCCATGTTCTCAAGGTGGCGCCCCAAATGGCGCCGAGCAAGATCATCGTCGTGGCGTTGTCAGGGCGCGGTGACAAGGATGTGTTCTCGGTGGCTGCAGCTTTGGGAGAAAAACTGTGAGCCGCCTTGCCGCCCGCTTCGCCGCCCTGAAGGCCGCTGGACGCAGCGCCTTCATTCCCTTCATCACCGCCGGTGATCCCACCAGCACAATCACCGAGACGCTGTTGCGCGCTTTGCCGGCTCTGGGTGCCGACATCATCGAACTTGGGCTTCCGTTCTCCGATCCCATGGCCGATGGTCCCGCCATACAGTCCTCCTCCTTGCGGGCACTGCGGGGGGGCATGAACCTGTCAAAGACCCTGGATCTGGTCACCAGCTTCCGCCGCCACGATATGCAGACCCCCCTGGTGCTGATGGGCTATTACAACCCGATCCATGCCTATGGCGTTGCACGCTTTGTCGCGGACGCGGCTACGGCCGGGGTGGACGGTCTGATCACCGTCGATCTGCCGCCTGAGGAAGACGCAGGCTTGCGCACCGCCGCCCTGGCCCGTGGCATCGATGTGGTGCGGCTTGCGACGCCAACTTCGGATGAAATCCGCTTACGGACCATCACCGCTGATGCCAGTGGTTTCCTTTATTATGTTTCGGTGGCCGGTGTCACCGGAACCAAGGAGGTTGCCGAAGGCGACGTCAGGGCGGCCATTGCCCGGCTGCGCAAGGCCTCGCAGCTGCCTGTCGCGGTTGGCTTTGGCATCAAGAACGCCGAGCAGGCGGCCCGCATCGCCAGGCTTGCCGACGCTGTCGTCGTCGGCTCGGCGATTGTCACCCGTATCGGCGCGGCCCATGACGACGGTCGCATGGGAGAGACGTTGCCCGCTCATATCCTGGAATTCTGCCGGGACCTGGCCGATGCAGTGCATGGAGCACGCGGCTAAACGTGCTAGGATGAGCTTATGAACTGGATCACAAACTTCGTTCGTCCACGGTTTAAAAACCTGATGGCGGGGCGTCTGTCGGACACGCCCGAGAATCTCTGGCGCAAATGTCCTGCCTGCGGCGAGATGATCTTTCATCGTGATCTTGATGCGGCCCTCTATGTCTGCCCGCGCTGCGGTCATCACATGCGCATTGGCGCCGCCGATCGTTTGCGCAGCTTTTTCGATGGCGGCGTCTACGTAACGCTCCCGGCACCGGATGTCGCAAGCGATCCTTTGCGGTTTCGCGACTCCAAGCGCTACACCGAAAGGTTGAAGGAAGCGCGCACTAAAACTGGCTTGTCAGAGGCGCTTGTCGCCGCGCGTGGCACGCTCGACGGTCTTGCCGTCATGGCCGCGGTTCAGCCCTTTGACTTTATGGGCGGCTCGCTCGGCATGGGTGTGGGCGAGGCCCTGGTCCGTGCGATGACGTCGGCGGTCGCTGAAAAGCGCCCCTTTGTGCTGTTCGTGTCGGCAGGTGGCGCACGTATGCAGGAAGGTCTGCTGTCCTTGATGCAGATGCCGCGGGTGACGATTGGTGTCGATCTGCTGAAAGAAGCGGGTCTTCCCTATATCGTGGTTTTGACCGACCCCACCACCGGTGGAGTGTCGGCATCCTATGCCATGCTCGGTGACGTACACATCGCCGAGCCTGGGGCGCTCATCGGTTTTGCCGGGCAACGCGTCATCGAACAGACCATTCGCGAGCGGCTGCCCGAAGGTTTCCAGCGCGCCGAGTATCTGCGTGATCATGGCATGGTCGACATGGTGGTGCACCGCCATGACCTGCGCGCCACGCTGTCACGCTTGATTCATATCCTGACGAAGAAACCAAAACCCCGTCCGCTGCAGGTTCCGGCAACCATTTCGGCTGAGGTCAGCCGCACGGCCGCGGCGTCGTCGACTGTGCGATGATCACCGAGCGTCCGTCGAGCTCTGAAATCCTCAAGCGGCTGCTGGACCTGCATCCCAAGCGGATTGACCTCGTGCTTGGCCGCATCGAACGTTTGCTGGCGCGTCTTGGTCATCCTGAGCAGGCGCTTCCCCCTGTCATTCATGTCGCTGGCACCAACGGCAAGGGATCAACCTGTGCCTTTGCTCGCGCCATGCTGGAGGCGCAGGGCTTCAAGGTTCATGTCTATAGCTCGCCGCATCTCGTGCATTTTCACGAGCGTATCCGCGTCGCCGGCCAGCTGATTTCGGAAGCCGACCTGGCAGCGGTGCTGGAGGAATGCGAGCGCGCCAATCAGGGGGAGCTTATCACCTTTTTTGAAATCACAACCGCCGCGGCGTTTCTCGCATTTTCACGGGTGGCGGCAGATGCCCTCGTACTCGAAGTCGGACTGGGCGGACGCTATGATGCGACCAATGTGGTGGTACGTCCGGCCATGACCGTCATCACCCCCATCGGTCTTAGATCGGAAGAATTCCTGGGCGAATCGATCGCGGGAATTGCGGCCGAAAAGGCCGGGATCATCAAAAGCGGTGTTCCTCTGGCGGTTGGCAATCAGGATGATGTGCCGCGCGATGTCATCGCGCGCACGGCCGATGCCCTCAGTGCGCCCCTCTATGTGTTTGGTCAGGATTTTTTCGCCCATCAGGAACATGGCCGCATGGTCTACCAGGATCAGCGCGGACTGCTCGATCTGCCCCTGCCCCGGCTCGCTGGCGCGCACCAGATCGAAAATGCCGCCACCGCCATTGCTGCCTTGCGTCATGCAGGTCGCGGCTGGGGCGTGGATGGCGCGATCGAGACCGGATTACGCAGCGTCGAGTGGCCGGCGCGGTTGCAGCGGCTGGTGCGTGGTGCGCTGGTAGCGATCGCCCCTGACGGTGCAGAGGTGTGGCTCGACGGCGGGCATAATCCGCATGGCGCGCACGCCATTGCCCGGGCTCTGGCCGATTTTGAGGAAAAAAGCCCCAAGCCCCTCTACCTGATCTGCGGCATGCTGAGGACCAAGGATGCGACCGGTTTTCTGGTGGCGTTTCGCGGCCTGGTCCGTCACGTGGTTACGGTAGGAATTGCGGGCGCTGAGGCCAGCATGGGCGCAGGAGAACTCTACGATGCCGCGCGCAGAGCCGGCCTCGACGCCAGCCCGGCGGACGATCTGGACGATGCCATGCTGCAGGTCAGTGCGCTGGCCCGGATCGGGGACGGGCAGAGTGCGCCGCGCATCCTCATCTGTGGCTCACTCTACCTGGCCGGCAAGGTGCTCGAGGATAATTTCTGACATCGGCACGCGGGTTTGCGCGCTTGGTCCGCGGGCGCGATGCTGCTGCCCGCGGACACCGGAGGTGACATCAGGATGCCCCCGATCCTGTCGGTTGTCGCCGGCGCGTTTACTGGCAACGCGGGTCTGCAGGGCCTGGATCCTGGCGGCTCCGCCACCACCGATATCCGCCTCCACTTTCTGCGCCGGGATAGCCTTCGGATCGGCTTCGCCACCGCCCATCTACCTCCACTGCATGAAGCGGCCGGACGATCGCCGATTGCGCCCGGCCCCTCACTTCGAGCGTGAAGGGCGCAGGGAGATGGCTGCCACGCGGGGCGCGAGGTCCATCAGACTTCAGCCCTGGCTTCGCGCATTCTGGTACGTAACGGACGGAAGCTGATGCAATGGATGGCCTGGGCTCTGAGCAGTTGCGCCAGCCCCTGATCGGTCAATGTGTCGTAATCGCCGGCGCGGACGCCGGCATTCTGGGGATCGTAGGCACGCAGCTCCGGACCGTCTTCAACCGGATGGGCAAATATCTCGCTGATACCAGGTTTCAGATCCGGAATGCTGGCGCGGAACTGGGGCAGGGTGGGTTCACCCCAAACCGGCATCACAAAGTGGTCGGTAAAGGCAATCCCGGCCTTGCGGGCCTTCTGGCGTGGCGCAAACCCGAGGGCGATGTCGGCCGCTTCACCGACCATGCGCACCGGTAGCCGATAGTGCGCAGCGAGCCGAAGATAAATGTCATGGTAGGCAGGATGGATCTGCATGGTGCCCATATGCGCATCCAGATGGGTGATATCGACGCCCCAGCTGAGTGCCGCCTCGATCTGGGCCCGGCATTCGTTCTCTACGTCCTCAAGTCCAGCCCTGGCGTAGACCTCGGCGACCGTCGCCGGCATGAAGCCATCCTGATCCATGAGCGAAGCCGCGCTCGACAGCGGACGCCAACGATAGAGAGGATATTCGCTTGTCAGCGTCAGATGAATTCCGATGTCGTAAACCCTCGTCATCTGCGCGGCTTCAAAGGCCCATGGACATGGGACCATCAGCGTTGCACTGGTGGCGATACCGCGGCGCAGTGCAGCAACAATCGCAACATTGGCTGCATGGCTTGAGCCAAGATCATCGCAGTTGATGATCAGCAGCCTTTCGCTCTCCGCGCCTTGTCCTGCCCCGCTTTGCGGCATCGTTTGAGGGCTCCTGATTTCGCCGCGATCCTGGCCTTCGACGCAGGAGGCGGACATGGGTGAAGCTGCAACCGGTCGCACACCGGATCGGCCCGCACGTTACAAAACCTGTCTTCGCACCGGCAGTCTGGCCGAGAATGCCCGTCGGCTCTATCGCCATTTTGAACTCCGCGGGCGCCTCGATGTCAGACCTTTTCCGACCTGGCCCCGGCGACTTGCCTTGTCGTCGAGGATGAACGTGGGGTAGGAGATTTGTGGTGGGCGACCGCGATACCGCCGCCATTGAGGCGGCCTGCGCCAGCAGGCGCAGCCCTCCTTTGCAAGGCCGTGACCCGCTCTCTCGCTGGCGACGGGAAGTCCGGCCAAGGCCGTGCGGCTGCGCCCGATCCATGCTCCGCCGCTGGCGGCGCCCTTTCTCGGCCAGCTGCCAGGCAATCTGCTGCCGGCAGGTTCAGCCGCCGATGAGAGTGCTCACGGCGGCGCTTTCTTCGCGCAGCTCCTTCTCGGTTTCAGCCAACCGGCTCTTGGAGAACGCGCTCAGTTCGAGCCCCTGTACGATCTGGTAGCGTCCACCGCTCGTGGTGCAGGGAAAGCCGAATATGATGCCGGGGGCGATGCCGTAGGAGCCGTCGGAGGGAACGCCCATCGAGACCCAGTCGCCGTCCCGGGTTCCGAGCGCCCAGCTGCGCATGTGGTCGATCGCGGCGGATGCGGCGGAGGCCGCCGAGGATGCTCCGCGCGCTGCGATCACTGCCGCACCACGCTTCTGTACGGTAGGAATGAAGTCGTTCTCGTACCAGCTGCGCTCGATCAAGCTGAGTGCCGGCTTGCCGGAGGCGGTGGCGTGATGCAGGTCAGGATATTGCGTCGAAGAGTGGTTGCCCCAGACGATGACCTTCTTGATGTCACTGTTGAGACTCCCGGTCTTGGCAGCCAGCTGGCTGATGGCGCGATTATGATCAAGCCGCAGCATCGCGGTAAAGCAAGAGGGCGCCAGATCAGGGGCGTTCCGCATCGCAATGAGGGCATTGGTATTGGCGGGATTACCCACCACAAGCACCTTGACGTCGCGCTTGGCATGGGCGTTCAGGGCTTTGCCCTGGGGCGAAAAGATGGCGCCGTTGGCACTCAAGAGATCCTTGCGTTCCATCCCCGGACCGCGAGGACGGGCCCCGACGAGCAGGGCATAGCTGACGTCCTTGAAGGCGACATCGGCGCTGTCAGTCGCGACCACACCCTGCAGCAGCGGAAAGGCGCAGTCATTGAGTTCCATGACCACGCCTTCCAGCGCCTTGAGGGCCGGGGTGATCTCGAGCAGGTGCAGGATTACGGGTTGATCCGGTCCCAGCATGTCGCCTGCGGCAATGCGAAACAACAGGGCATAGCCAATCTGGCCGGCGGCGCCGGTTACAGCAACGCGGATGGGAGCTTTCATGGAGTCCTCTCTGACAGTGGCCGCAGTGCGGCGGCGAAATACAATGGAACCCTCTGATAGTCCGCTGTGGCTCCAGAGGCTAGAGCCTTGTGCTGGTCCGCAGGCCGGGCGGGTGGCTGCTTGCGCCCCCGGTCGGGCGCCTTATGGCAGCCCCACTCACCTTATGGGCGCGTCAGTGCCCCTGCGCCGATTTGGCGATCGCCCCAAGCCAGTAGGCGCTTGGTTTGGGGGTGCGCGCCATTGTGAGGCGATCGACGGAGACCAGGCCGAAGGTGGGGCGGTAACCCTCAAGCCATTCGAAATTGTCGAGCAGGGACCAGTGGATGTAGCCATCTACCGGCAGTCCGTCGCGGAGACAGCGTCTTACGGCCTTTAATGCCCGCTCGGTGTAGGCGATGCGCTGATGGTCGTCGGCGCAGCCGATGCCGTTTTCGGTCACGATCAGGCGCGTGCCGGCGTCGCGAGCAGCTTCCCGCAACGTTGCCTCGAGGGCGTCGGGATAGAATTCATAGCCCATCTGGGTGCGCTCGGCACCGTCTTCAGGAGGCTGAGGTCCATTCTTGCCGATGCGAACACGCGTATAGGTCTGGACGCCGACGAAGTCATTGCCGCGCGCAGCTTCGAGAAACTGTGTGTTGATCTGGCTTCGCGCCATCGCACACAGCGCCTCCCCACCAGGCGTAACCTGAAACTCGTTGAGGGACAAGGTCATGCCAACCTTGGCATTGCAGTGCGCCTTGATGAGATCATAGCTCATGCGATGGGCGGCAATCAGATGGGGTGTTGCGGCTTGGCCATCGCCGGTCAGAAAAGTCGAAAAGCGTTCAGCGCCAGTTCTTTGTGCTGCCAGCCGATGGTTGCGCGCGATGGCATCGTTTGGGGTGCTCGCGGCGCGCATCAGCGTCATCATGAGCGGAATGTTGGCTTCATTGATCGTGCAGGCAAAGGGGATGAGGTCGCCCAGCGCCTTCGCCGCCTGTTCGCAGTAGCGCGCAAACCGGTCAACGCTGCTCGGATTTTCCCAGCCGCCTTCCATGGCAAACCACAAGGGCCAGTGAAGTGGTGAAACGTCACCATCGGTATGATGGACTGCGCGTGACACTCGGCAATCATGCGCCGGTAATGATCGAGGGTGGCGTGCGAAAATCTGCCAGCTTCAGGTTCTATCCGCGCCCATTCGATTGAGAAGCGGTAGCAATTAAAGCCAAGCCCTTTGAGCAGCGCGATATCGTACTTGTAGCGGTGATAGTGGTCGCAGGCATCGGCTGAGGCATCCGCGAACAGTCCTTGCGGAAGATGTTCCATCAGCCAAAGATCACTGCTGCAATTGTTGCCCTCAACCTGGTGGGCAGCGGTGGCCGTGCCCCAAAGAAAGCCCTGCGGATATTCCGCCATGATCGCCTCCCCGAACCTGCGCGCAGGCTGTCATGGCTTCAGCCCTGCGCGCAAGCCCGACGCTGAAGAGGTGCAGCTACCACCGGGCTAAAAGTCGATGCCGGTTTCGAACAGGGCCCGCACCTGGCTTGCCTGCGTGAAGGCAGGTCCAAAGCCCAAGCTTTGCTGCCCAAGACCGACATAGGAGACTTCGGCGCGGGCGAAAAAGATGCCCTGCTGCCAGGTGGGGGTGAAGGTGAGCGACCAGGCCTTGCTGTTTGGACCGTAACTGAGTGCCATGCCTTTTCCGGAGGTTTCATACTCTGCGCGCCCGTTCAGGCTCCACTGCGATGTCAGCTGATAGCTGGCAAGGAGCCCAAGACCGAAGTCAGAACCCGAACTGTGGGCGTAGCGTTCGAATTGCAGATAAGGACCAATGTTCCACTTGCCGTGATTGTAGGTGTACATGACATTGTAGATCTGATGGCCGAGGCTGGCCCGCGTGTCCGGGGTGATCGACGCGTCCACCGCAAGACTGTTGGAGGCGTCGATGGCGTAGGACAGAAGTCCCGAAAAACTATTGAGAACGTTGCTGTAGTAGCCATCATTCCACGACACTGAGAGTGAAACGGGGCCACTGGCATAATTAAGCTGCAGGCCACGGCTTGAGATAGGTTCCTGCCACCACAGCAGGCCCCGCTCGATATTTATATTCTGGGGCGTAAAGCCAAGCTCGGCGCCGATGAGGGTCGGAAGCTTGCCCGCTTCCAGTGACAGCGCGTCGGTGAATTGCAACTTGGCATAGGCGACCGGGACCGGTCCGAACAGGCTGTTCTGGCTACTGGCCTTTTCATAAGGCTGTCCCACGGTCGGAAAGGAATAAAGACCCGCCTGGACGTAGAACTGGAGAAAGCCCGAGCTCTTTTGTACCGTGATGAGGGCGTTGCTGAGGTCGAGATTGGCGGTCGCATCGCCTGGCAGCGCGTGGCTGGCATTGCTTTGGGCATAGGCCAGGCCAGAAATCTGTCCGCTCACCAAGATGTCGCCAAAACCTGAAGCCAAGGTGATGGGCTTGGGGTTGGCGGAGATCGCGCCGGCGCTGGCGGCCGACATCGACGCCAGAAGCCAGACCCCTCCCATGAGCAGCGCCTTCAATTTGTTGGCCATGGCAGAGCTCCTTTAGCCTGATCTTGGTCATAACTGCACCGCGCATGTTTGCGCTGCAGCATGACAATCGTTTCCAAGCATCGGGATGCTGGCAATATGTCTGTCGCCAAAGACTGCCTGGTGTCGGCCCGGATCTTTCGCTTTAGCTGCAGCGTGGCATTAATGGTGCGATGTTGATGGCCAGCACTTGAGCAATTGCCTGTGCAACAGGCATCAGGATCGTCCGCCGGCCAGGGTGAGATGAACACCAGAATCGTTGATCAGGCATTCCCCGGTGATGTTCGCGGAGTCCGGGCTGGCGAGAAAGACCACGGTATCGGCGATATCCTCCGGCCGGGCCGCACGCTTCAAGGGGCTTGATTCGGCCTGGCGCCGAACGAGTTCCTGGTACTGCTCGCTGCTGAAGCGCTTTTCGAACCAGGCTGTGGCGACGAAGCCGGGGCACACGGCATTGACGCGGATGGCAGGCGCCAAGGCCCGCGCCAGCGACAGGGTCATGGTATTGAGGGCGCCCTTGGAGGCGGCATAGGCGATCGAAGAGCCGATGCCCAGTACCCCGGCAATAGAAGAGATGTTGACAACCGCTCCGCTGCCGTGGGCTGCAAGGGCGCTGCGTGCGGCACGTACCATCTGAAATGGGCCGATCGTGTTGACCGCATAGATTTGGGCGAAGTCTTCGGCAGAGAGGGCGTCAAGGTCGTGATGGGCGGCAAATTTGGTGGTTCCGGCGTTGTTGACGAGGATATCGACGCCGCCCCAGCGTGTGACCGCGGTTTCAACGAGCTTGCGGCAGTCAGCGTCCAGGGCGACACTGGCCTGTATGGCCTCGGCGGTGCCGCCCGCGGCGCGGATCGTGGCCACCACCTCTTCGGCCTCCGAGGCGCTTTTGGAATAGTTGACGACCACCCGGGCGCCGCGGGCGGCCAGGCGAATGGCCGTGGCAGCGCCAATCCCGCTGGCCGAGCCGGTAACTATAGCGATCTTGCCGTCGAGGCTATGCATGCTCACTCTCCTGTCTTGGTTTTCCCGCCGTGCTAGAAGAGGCGAGAACAGCGTTGATTCATTCAGTGCATATGGGCCGATCGGCTGCAACGAGGATATGACACGCAATTTGCCACCAAAGTTTGCGCCCGGCGCAGAGGCGCAGCAGGACACATGGGACGTCGAAGCCTCGGTGGGCTTATCCGGGCTGCCGGTTCATGACTTCCTACCCCATCCGCGCGCCAGGGCCAGTCCAGTCATTCAACGGCGCATTGTGCTCATCCGCCATGGCGAGCCGCATATTGACCTGTACCGACGCACCGGTCATCGCGATTTTCGTGCCTATATCGACGCCTATGATCAGGCGCATCTCAATCCGCAGAGCGCACCACCACCGGAACTCTGCGCGCTGCTGTCCCGTCTGGAGGGCCTTGATCGGGTGTTCACGTCGGACCGCCCACGGGCGCGCGAAAGTGGCGCGCGCCTGCTACCGCAGGCGCACTTGTGCGAAGAGGCACTGTTTTGCGAAGCGCCGCTAGGCGCACCACCGGTTCCGTTCCTGCGAATGCGCGTACCCAAATGGGCGATATTGTCGCGCGGACTCTGGTATGCCGGCTTCCATCCAGGAATTGAGGGGCCGGCGGCGGCCCGCAGCCGCGCCAAGCGCGCTGCCGCCCGTCTTGTGGCCCACGCCGATGTCCGCGGTGCCGCCGTTCTCGTGGGCCATGGCTACTTCAATTTTATGATCGGGCGCGTGCTCGCGGCTGCCGGTTATCAACGCAGCGGCAGTCATCGCGCACGTTTCTGGAACGTGGTGATTTATGACGCTTGAGCCACAAGCCCGACCGGCTCTTCCTGGCGCGGATGACAGCGTGTCTTGATCGACCTCACCAGAGCTCTGCCAGGGCAGGGCGCAACTTGCACCACGCCAGAGCTCCGCGCTTTGTCATTCTCCACTACAGCATTGCCGGAATGACCCGATCCGGCGGCTTGTGCCCATCGACGAAGGTTTTGATGTTGATGATCACCTTCTCACCCATGTCAATGCGCCCTTCCAGCGTCGCTGATCCCATATGGGGCAGGAGCACGACGTTTTTCAGTCTGAGCAGGCGCGGATTGACGGCTGGTTCATGTTCGAACACGTCAAGTCCAGCTCCAGCCAGCTGGCCGGCTTCGATCTGGCGGGCCAGCGCATTTTCGTCGATCACCTCGCCACGAGCGGTGTTAACGATATAGGCGCTCGGTTTCATCAGCTTCAGCCGGCGGGCTGAGAGCAGATGATAGGTGGCCGGCGTATGGGGACAGTTGATGCTGACGATATCCATGCGGGTCAGCATCTGATCAAGACTGTCCCAATAGGTTGCTTCGAGTTCGTGTTCGATATCGGGGTGGACGGGTTTGCGATTGTGGTAATGGATCTGCAGGCCAAAGGCTTTGGCGCGGCGCGCAACCGCTTGGCCAATACGCCCCATGCCCAGAATGCCCAGGCGCCTGCCCCAGATACGATGGCCCAGCATCCAGTTGGGCGACCAGCCATGAAACTCATCGGCCTCCAGACATTTGACGCCTTCGACCAGTCGGCGCGGCACTGCCAGCATGAGTGCCATGGTCATGTCGGCGGTGTCCTCGGTCAGGACGCCTGGCGTATTGGTCACGGTGATGCCCCGCTCGAGCGCCGTCTTAACATCGATATTGTCGACGCCGGTGCCAAAATTGGCGATCAGTTTCAGGCGCGGGGCGGCGCGTACCAGGACTTTGGCATCAATGCGATCGGTAACTGTCGGCACCAGCACATCGGCTCTCTGGAGCGCGTCAATCAGCGCGGCCTGGTCCATCGGCCGGTCTTCAAGATTAAGCTGTGTATCGAACAGTTCGCGCATGCGTGTTTCGATCGCATCCGGCAGCTTGCGGGTCACGATCACGAGCGGCTT
>JAKAVI010000299.1 GCA_021817355.1 Pseudomonadota bacterium
GCCTGAGCAGGTGGTGCAATTTCAATGGGAGTGGTCCTTGCGAGCCGGACACGATCGCAAAAGAAATCCAGTAAAAAAATACGGGATTTGTTGGGGTGCGCCTCCAGCGACCCTCTTTCGCTGCAAGGAAGGCAGAGCAAGTAACGCGGCCACGATCTCTTCCCCGGCTCGGATCAGAGGTCCCGATCCAGCATAATTTTCCCCCCAAGGACCGACGGATGGGCCCATCCACACGATCTGCGTCTTGACTTGCCCAACCAAGGCCATATAAATGACCGACCAGTCGGTCATTTTGAGGGCATCATGGCCCGTACGGTTGATAAAGATGCCAAACGCCTCAAAATCCTTGAGGCTTCGACCCAGCGATTTGCCCATTCCGGATTTGAGGCGACCTCGATGGAAGACCTCGCCCTCGCCGCCGGGGTCAGCAAGGGCTCGCTCTACGACTATTTTCACAACAAGGAAGATCTCTTCTACGCCTGCTTTGAATGGTTTGAGGCGCGACTGCTCACTGCCAGCCTGGAACGTCTTACGACGCAATCCGACGCCAAGGCGCGCCTGATCGACTTTGCCGACACCTCTGTTGCGGCCCTCAAGGACAACATTGCCCTTTATCCCGTCATGCTCGAGGTTTGGGCCGCGGCGGCCAAGAGCGGAACCCGGGAGCGGTTTTCTCTGGCGATGCGTACACTCTATGCCCACTTCCGCGCCCAGATCAGCACACTTATCCGCAACGCTCAAAGCAGCGGCGACATCAAGCCGGACGTCGATGCCGAGGCCGTGGCGGGAATTATGATTGGCGCCGTCGATGGCCTCCTGCTGCAATATTGGCTCGATCCCACCTTTGATCCTCGTGCCTGGGTAAAGAGCTTCATGAACAGCCTCTTCACAGGAATCGGGAGCTAGTGCCATGCGCCCTTACATGACCGCCGCGGTCGTTACTGCAAGCCTCATGATCACCTCGCAAGCCATCGCCGCGAATGCCGATGCTCTCGTTCGCGCCGCATTTAATAACTGGCGCGGTCAGAGTTCGCAGACCAAAGTCACCATGCTGGTACACCGGCCTGACTGGGAGCGCCGCATGACCATCAAGGCCTATACCCGCGGCAATGACGATGCCCTGGTCCGGTTCACGGCGCCTGCAGAAGACGCCGGCAACGCGACACTCAAAACCGCCGATGGAACCTGGATCTTCAATCCAAAGCTGAACCAGGTCGTCAAGCTGCCCCCCAGCATGCTCGCCCAAAGCTGGATGGGTTCAGACTTTTCCTACAACGACCTTTCGAAATCAGAGGAGCTTTTGACCGACTACACTCATAAAATTGTTGGTCAGAAAACTGTCGCGGGTCACATCGTTTATACCATTGACGCCATTCCGAAGCCCGGTGCCCCGGTAGTCTGGGGAATGCTCGAAGTCAAAGTCCGCGACGATGGCGTCATGCTGGGCGAGACGTATTTCGATCAGAACATGAATATGGTTCGCCGGATGACCACGGATAAAGTCGGCATCATTGGAGGGAGGCCGTATCCGGTGATCATGACCATGCATCCGGCGGACAAACCTGGAAGATGGACGCGCATCGAAACCCTCGCTGGACGGTTCAACATCAGCCCGCCCCTCTATTTGTTTACCCTGTCCAATCTCCAAAATCCGAGGCACTGACCCATGCTTGCGGGGCTTGCATGGCGCAATATCTGGCGGCAGCCGCAGCGAACCGTACTCAGCCTGATGTCCATTTCGCTTTCCGGAGCGATCACCGTCTTCGTACTTTCCATGCAGCTCGGCACTTACGCCATAATGAAGCAAAATGTACTGCGCCTGCTCGATGGCTATGCGCAGCTCCAACCGCTGCATTATGCAAGCGATCCAGGCTTGCGCAAAACCATCGCTCACCCAAGGAAAGTTATGGCACAGCTGCGAAGCATTCCAGGCGTCACCGCAGCAGCTCCGCGGGCATCAAGCTATGTAATCCTCGCCTCCGGTTCCCGCAGTTATGGCGCGGAAGTTCTTGGTGTGGAGCCTGCGCGCGAAATCCATGTTTCCAGCCTTTCCGGAACAATGATCGAGGGTCGGTTCCTCAATTCTCATGACACCAATGCAGCAGTTGTTGGCGCAGGGCTTGCCCGCAATCTGAAACTTAAGCTTGGAAGCAAGCTGACGCTGCTCGGCAGTGCGCGCGACGGTTCCATCGCTGCCGATGTCCTGGTCGTACGGGGCGTATTTTCGACCGGCTCGCCGCAAGTGGACCGGCAGATCATTGAGATCCCTCTATCGCGTTTTCAGAGCGACTTTGTCATGGGCGAACGCGTGAATACCATTGCCCTTGTTGGTCGCAATCTCTCCACTATCAATGCGAACATCCCGGCGCTCCAGAGGCTTGCCCATAAGGACCGCCTTGTTGTGCGTGACTGGACCAAACTCGAACCGGCGCTTCACGATGTGATCCTGCTTGACATGAGTTTCTCGGTACTCCTCTACGCCAGTTTGATCATCGTGGTAACCTTCATCATCCTCAACACGCTCCTGATGAGTATATTGGAGCGCACCCGTGAATTTGGCACTCTGCTGGCACTGGGAATGCGACCTGCACAGATCGGCAGTATGATCTGGTTCGAACTGCTGCTCCTTGCTGGAGCGGGCATGCTGATCGGGGTCATTCTGGGGTCAGCGGCAACGTACATTTTCGTGAAGCACGGAATCGCGTTTGGCGGTGCAGAAGCCTTGTTCCGGCAATGGCATATGCCCTCAACGCTTTATCCCGAGCTGAGCCTTATGACGGCGCTTGCCGGACCACTTGCCATTTCCCTGGCCATCTCCATCGCAGGCATCATCCCTTACCTGCGCATACGCCGCCTCACCCCCCTCAGCGCGATGAGGTCAACG
>JAKAVI010000449.1 GCA_021817355.1 Pseudomonadota bacterium
TCCGGCATGCTGAGCTTCAGCGCAAGGCAGCTGGCCTGGGTGCTGTGGGGCTCAAGCCCGTCCTCGATTTTGGCATGCAGGAGCTGACGCAGCTTTTGTCGTGACAGTGTCCCCGCGAACAGGGCGGCAAGGCGCAGGCGCCACCGTACCATGGCCACGCCCTGCCAAAGGGCGGCGACGCCATAGGCAGCGAGGAGTGCGAGCGCGCCTGCAAGCGTGCCAACAAGCAGGTGCGGGCCGAGGAAGAGCCAGAATGTCAGGAGCAGGGTTCCGGCCACTGTGACAACGAGGAAGACAAGGCCAAGGACGAGCCCCCGCCAGGCGATGACAAGGACAAGTCCAAGACCCAAAGCGGCAAGTCCGGCAAGTTCGCCGAGCCGGCGGGTGGAGGAGGCCAGCAGGCTGGCGAGCGCCGGCCAGTCGGTAGAAGGGGCTCCTGCATGCGCAGCAAGGGCTTTGAGCGCGGCAAGCTCGAGGCCATCAGCACGCGCCGCCAGGTGCCAGGCGTTGGCGGCAATGAGACCGAGCGCCACCGCTGTTGCGAGCAGCGCCCCGATCCAGGCGGATGCTGGTCGGGCAAGGGGTCTCATTGGCTGCTCACGCTCTTGTCGACTGCTGCGTCGGCACTTTAGCACGGAGGCGGTGCCCCGGTCTTTATACGGTTTGCCTGGATGGGGGAACGAAATGACGGGGTCGTCATTATTTCTTGCGAAACGGTGGGCCTCTCGCCTAGGCTCACGGGATAAACATAAAACATCCGGGGAGGATCATGGATCACATCACCAAAGACCCGGCCTACAATGCTGTAGACCCGAGCGATTTTCCTGCCATGCTTGAAGTCGAGCGCTATGGTGCCCGCAGCACAGCGTTCGACAAGATTATTTCAGCGACGCATCAACACTTCTGGGATCCGCTCGATACCAAGTACATCGATTTTTCCCGGCCGTTTGACCTCGAGCGCGATTATCTCGTCAATCCGCAGTCCAATATGGATTTGCGCACGGCGATTGGCGAGCGTCTCGATGAACGGGGCAAGATCAAGCTCGTCAATCTCGATGTCTTGTGGTCGCTATCTTCGATCCTGCATGGCGAGCAGGGCGCGCTCGCACTCTCGGCCTCGCTGTGTCACATCCTCAAGGATCCCGGGGCGCAGGAATATGCGGCCAACCAGACCCGTGAAGAAGCCCGGCACGTGACCGCATTCTCCGCCTATATCAAGGCGCGGTGGGGCCGGCCGGTGCGGGTCGGACCGGCGCTAGGCAGCCTTCTGAACGAGCTCGTCTCCTCGCCTCTGGTGTGGAAGAAGCTCGTGGGCATGCAGATGCTGGTCGAGGGCCTCGCCATGGGAGCGTTTGCCAGTTTCTACAAAGAATCCCGTGATCCCTTGCTGACCAGTCTGATGCAGCTGGTGATGACGGACGAAGCCTTCCACCATAAATTCGGAAAGATCTGGGCCGATCGCACCATTCCGCAATTGTCCAAGGCTGAGCATGAAGTGATCGAGGACTGGGCCTGGAACGTGTTTCAGGTGCTGCTGTTCAATCTTGGCAGCCCGGATCATAAGTCGTTCATCTATGAGGCTGTTGGACTTGATCCGATGTGGTGCCAAAATGCCTTTATGGAAGCCTTGGGCGATGCCGAGATCCGGCAGGAGCTGGCAGATGCCTCCAACATTTTCCGTGTACTGATCAAAACCCTGCTGAAAGCCGGGATCATCACCGAACGAACCCGCGGTAATTATGCGGCCTATATCGACATGGCGGAATTGCATGGCGAGGGTAATCGGATGATCGGAGATGAGATTGCCGAGGAGGGCATCAAATATCTGATGCAGCTCAATGGCGCCAAGGGGCTGGTCAGTCCGGCTGGCATGCTCGCAGCCGAATAGGCTTTAGCCGCGTAGGCGCGGCCGACCGCCAATGAAGGCCACAAGAACGCCAGCGACGCCAAAGAGGGCCCAGGCCCAACTGGCAAGAAGGCCGCGGACGAGTGCTGTCACAGGATGCGGCAGCACGTCTGCGGCCCAGTCCCGGACGTGGCGGACGAGGGTGGGGGCGGCTGCGTCCAGCAGCTGCGCCAGCGAATGCAATCTGATGGCCCCGTACTGAAGGGAGGTGATGGCGTCGATGCCCAGAAGCACGAGCGCGATCACGATCAGGCAAAGGGCGAGAAGGCGAAGGCCGATCATCATGAGGGCGTTCACGCGGTGACAGGAGCCGGGCGCAGCCGCCCGCAGCATCGGCTGCAGGCAGCTGCGCCAAGACGATTATTCGGCCGGCTTGGCCGCGGCATCCTCAGCCTGTGCTTCGCTCTCGGGCTTGGCCTTCTTGGACAAGTCCTCTCCGGTCACCTGATCGACCATCTTCATCGAGAGGCGGACCTTGCCGCGGTCATCAAAGCCCAGAAGCTTGACTTTGACGGCCTGACCCTCCTTGACCACGTCCGAGGTTTTGGCCACGCGCTGCGGGGCCAGCTCAGAGATGTGCACGAGCCCGTCCTTGGGGCCGAAGAAATTCACGAAGGCGCCAAAATCCATCACCTTGACGATCTTGCCGTCGTAGATTTCACCGACCTCGGGCTCGGCCGTCAGGGATTTGATCCACTTGACGGCAGCGCGGATGGATTCTCCGTCTGCTGACGCGATTTTGACCGTGCCGTCGTCTTCGACACTGATCTTGGCCCCGGTCTTCTCCACGATCTCACGGATGACTTTGCCGCCAGTGCCGATGACGTCGCGGATCTTGTCGGTTGGAATTTTCATCTGTTCGATGCGTGGAGCATGCTCACCAAGCTCGCTGCGGCTCTGGCTGATGGCCTTGGCCATCTCGCCCAGTATATGCAGCCGTCCGTCTTTGGCCTGACCGAGTGCCACCCGCATGA
>JAKAVI010000275.1 GCA_021817355.1 Pseudomonadota bacterium
CGATCTGTGATACCTGGGATTTTGATGCGACGGCAGATCTTATTCTGGCCGATCTGCGCATTGATGGCCGGCTGCGCCATGTCATCATGCAGGCTCCCAAGAACGGATTTTTCTTCGTACTTGATCGCAGGACTGGCAAGCTGATCAGCGCCAAGCCTTTTGCGCTTGTTAACTGGGCCAAAGGCGTTGATCCGAAGACCGGCAAGATCATCGTCAATCCTGCTGCACGCTATCGCACCAAAATGACGGTCGTGATGCCGCGCGAGGAAGGTGCCCATAACTGGCAGCCCATGACCTTTGATCCACAAACGGGGCTCGTCTACATTCCGAGTGCAGATGGTTCTGCAATCTTCGTTCCGCAACAGGAAGGCAAGGGCAAAGGCGTGAAGCGCTTTGTGTTCCGTCCCCGCGCCTGGAATACGGGCAATGATTTTGCCGCGATCGCAAAGACGGTACTCAAGGCGATCGATAGCGGGCATCCGCCACCGCCGCCTGTCGGCTATATCAAGGCCTGGAACCCGGTTACCCAAACTGAAGTCTGGCACCAGCCGATGGCAGGCAACTGGAATGGCGGCCTGATGTCGACCGCCGGAGGACTTGTCTTTGGTGGCGGCGCCGATGGCTATTTTTCAGCCTATGACGCCAAAACCGGACAGAAACTCTGGTCGATCAATCTCAAGACCGGAATTCTGGCGCCGCCAGTGAGCTATGAGATCGACGGCGTCCAGTACATCGCGCTGCTCGCCGGCTGGGGTGGTGCAGGCGGACTGTCCGACTTCAAGAATCCAACCTCGGCGCTCACCAAATACAAGACCAATCAGGGTCGGCTTTTCGTCTTCAAGCTGGGGGGAAGCCAGCAGGTCGCGGCTATTCCATCAGAGCGCGCGCCGGCCCAGGAGCCCCCGCCGCTGACCGCCGATCAGGCAACCATCAACAAGGGGTTCAACCTCTACTCGCAGAACTGCATGGTCTGTCATGGCTTTTTTGCCCAGTCCGAAGGCGAGGTGCCAGATCTGCGACTGATTCCCCGTCCGATCTGGGGTCAGTTCGATAACATTGTCCTCGGCGGCGAACTGCAGGGCGCCGGCATGGCCTCCTTCAAGGACATTCTCAACCGCTCCGATGTCGAAGCAATCAGGGCCTATGTCCTCAGCCGGGCCCATGCCGCCTGGGATGCCCACCACAAGGGGGCGCACGCCGCCCGTCATTAGCCTGGCCTGAATATCCCCTTCGCGCGAAGCCGCGCGAAGGGGTGGCCCGGCGAATAATGCCCCTGCCCGGGCGGGCTTTCCTTGCCGCGGCGCAGCGACGGAGGTAGGAAGACGCCCCGTCCTGACGAATGCGAGCACCATGGCCAAAGACAAGCCACTTCGACCCAAAGCGCGCCTGCCACGCGGTTTTCGTGATCGCACTGGCGCTGAACTCGCGGCCGAGCGGCGGATGCTGGAGACGGTGCGGCAGGTCTATGAGTCCTATGGCTTTTCCGCCCTGGAAACCCCTGCCTTTGAGTACACCGACGCCCTGGGCAAATTCCTGCCCGATACGGATCGCCCCAATGAGGGCGTGTTCTCGCTGCGTGACGACGATGAGCAGTGGCTGTCCCTGCGCTATGATCTGACCGCGCCACTTGCCCGCTATGTCGCCGAGAACTTCCAGGATCTGCCCAAACCCTTCCGCCGCTATGGGGTGGGACGGGTGTGGCGCAATGAAAAGCCCGGGCCAGGAAGGTTCCGCGAATTCACCCAGTTCGATGCCGATACCGTGGGCTCGGCCTCGCCGGCGGCGGATGCCGAGCTGCTGGTGATGGTGTGCGACGTGCTGACGGCACTGGGCCTTTCCGGGCAGGATTTTGCTCTCAAGGTGAACAACCGCAAGCTGCTTGACGGCGTGCTTGACGCCGCCCGCGTGGAGCCCTCACGGCGGGGTGTGGTGTTGCGGGCAATCGACAAGCTCGATCGGCTGGGACTTGGTGGGGTGAAGGATCTCCTGGGGCCCGGACGCAAGGATGAAAGCGGCGATTTTACCAAGGGCGCTGAACTCGATTCCTCTCAGATCGCAATCGTCGAAAAATTTCTGGGCAGTGTTCCGCCACATCCAACCCTGGCCAACCTGCAGCAGTGGTGGGCGGAGATCGCCCCGGGCCATGAAGGTAATGCCGCACAAGGTCTGGCCGAGATTGCCGAAATCTTTGCGCTGGTGGGCCGCAGCGATCACCAGGAGCGCATTCACCTCGAGCCTACCGTGGTGCGCGGACTTGATTATTATACCGGCCCCGTCTTCGAGGCGCAGCTCACCTTTCCCGTGATCAATGAGGCTGGCGAAGCGGTCATCTTCGGCTCGGTTGCTGGAGGCGGACGCTATGATGACCTGGTCGCCCGCTTTACCGGGCAGGCGGTGCCGGCAACGGGAATATCGATTGGCGTATCCCGCCTCATGAGCGCCCTGATGAGCCGTGGCGCGCTCACGCTGGCCGAAGATCCGCTTGTCCTTGTTCTGTCCATGGGCGATGTCGGATGCGCCTTCGCACTCGCCCATGAGCTGCGCACAGCCGGTATACGCTGCGAAGCCTATGTCGGCACCAAACGGGTTCCTGATCAGCTCAAATATGCCGATAAGCGTGGCGCAGCGATCGCGGTGATCGAAGGCGAGGATGAACGGGCAGCAGGTACTGTCACGCTCAAGGATCTCGCCCTTGGACTTGAGCTGGCCAAGTCCATCGAAACCCGCGCGGCCTGGGTCCAGGAGCGGCCGGCGCAAACTACGATCGCCCGTGCCGATCTCGTTTTGGAGGTGACACGCATGCTGGGGCGCCAACCATGAGTGCCTTTCCCAACTACTCCGCCGCGCATATGGCCGCACTGGAAACGCAGG
>JAKAVI010000015.1 GCA_021817355.1 Pseudomonadota bacterium
CTCGTCGAGGTCCGTTCCGCGCTGATCTTGAGCAGTGCTTCTAGGTGGCTATCGCGTCAGATAGTGGTGACGATGCTACATCTGCGCAGCAATCCAGACTGAGCAGAATGGACCACATTAAGAAAAGTTGTCTCCCAGATAGGCTGCTGCCGGCTTGCTCGTACGGGTGAAGGAAAGGAAGCTGGTCAGCGGTCAGGCGGGCGCTGATTTTCCTCTCGTTTGGCGCGCTGGAGAATGGCCGCTGAGCGCCATGCTGAGCGAGCGGACCGTGGACTTCATTTGTCCAGTGGTAGCTGATAAAACCGGGCTTCTGAAAACGGTTGATAGGAATTTGACGCCGGAGCGACTGCGAGCTTTCATCTGTGGCAGGGTTTCTTGCCGACATTTCCAATGAAGGCGTCCGTCCAGGCGTCCTTGACGAAGGTGGCAAGCAAAGGCGGTGGATGCTGGTAGCGCTGGAGAAAAAATCCCGGTTGGTCGGCAACACAGACATGGAGGTGGCTGCCATGAGCCGTGCAATCGCAATACGTCATGTCGACAGCGACGGACTGCATCTTGTCTATCTTGATCAGGGCGAGGGTCCTGCGGTTGTGATGATCCCGTCCGCCGGGCGGGGTGCAGAGGATTTTGATGATCTTGCAGCGCGCGTTGCGCAGGCCGGCTTCCGCGTGCTCAGACCCCAGCCCAGAGGTATTGGCGGCAGCAGGGGCATGATGGAGGGGCTGACACTGCGCGATCTCGCAGGCGATGTTGTCCAGGTCTTAAACCATGGCGGGGTTGAACCGGCAGTGATTTTGGGACATGCCTTTGGCAACCGGGTGGCGCGTGCGGTGGCAAGCTACTACCCGCAAAAAGTGTCCCGCATACTCCTCCTGGCCGCAGGCGGGCGCATCGCGATGGCCCCTGATGTGGCGCGTGACTTCAGGGCTGCCTTCGACGACAGCATCGCCTCAGAGGCGCGGTTTGCGGCGATGGCGCGGGCTTTTTTCGCTCCGGGCAATGATGCCGCGCCATGGCGTGACGGCTGGTTTGCCGCGACCGCGGCAATGCAGGAGGCGGCAAACCGGGCAACGGCGATCTTCGAATGGTGGCTCGCGGGCACTGCCCCCGTGCATATTGTCCAGGCGCGGCAGGACCTCATCGCGCCAGCTGCCAATGGTGAACTGCTTTGCCGCGATCTGGGCACGCGGGCAAAGCTTGTCTCTATCGACCAGGCCGGCCACGCCATGCTTCCCGAACAGCCCGATGCGATCGCACGCCTGGTTGTGGGCATTCTGGCCACAGCGCGCGAGCAGACACTTTAATTAAGTAAGGGACTGCGCCGTGCGCGGGCAAGCCCTAGAAAATTTCGTGATCGTTCCCGAACCAGAGAGGCGAGCGCGATAGATCGATGAAATTGCGTTCGTCCGCGAGCAGGGCTGCGCCTGCGTTTTTTCCCTCGGGTGAGGTCATCGCGGCCTCGAGCTCGGTGAGGTTCTCCCACCACAAAAGGGCAACCCCGTCATACATTTCAGGCGCAGAGCGGCCCGCGCGGATGGCATCATTGAGTGGCTGGGTGAGGGCATGACTTTGGACATAGCGCCGTATTCGCAGGGCCTGCCTGTGGCTCTTGACGAGCGGTGCGTGTTGGTTACGCCAATAGCTCTGGAACTCGGCGCGGGACAGATGTGGCAGGCGATGCAGGCAGAAGGTGAGCTTAATCATCGTATCTCCAGTTCGCGGAAAATAAATCAGAGGCGTTGCACAAGGTGGCAGAACCTGCACGCCAGACTCTCCCGGGCGTCTTCATAAAAGACCGAACTCCTTGAGGATCTGGGCGCGCTGGCCATCCAGATCGGGTGCCGGCCGGCGGCTCGGAGGATCGCAATAGGCTGAAAGCTTGATGGGATTGCCCTGCATGCGCCAGGGCCCGACAGCGGGATCATCTGCGGTCACGATCATGTTGCGGGCGAGGACCTGCGGGTCGACGATGACATCGGCAACGCTGTTCAGTGGCGCACAGGGAACCCCGTCGGCCTCAAGCAGAACCAGCCATTCGCGCGCGGGCCTTTGTTTCAGCGCCATTTCCATCTCGGCGGTGAGCACATCAACATGGCGCACCCGCGCGTCATTGGTCGCAAAGCGCGGATCGCGCGCCAGTTCCTCGCGGCCCAGAACCTGCGTCACCTTGAGAAAGAGCGCGTCATTGCCGGCGGCAATGGCGAGATATTTGTCCTTGGCCGCAAAACAGGCAAAGGGTGCGATCGAGGGATGGCGGTTGCCCAATGGTTCGGGGGCTGTGCCGGTTGCGACATAGCGGGCAATGGCATTTTCGAGGAGTGCCACCTGGCAATCGAGCATGCCGACATCAACCTTCATGCCCTGGCCGCTCCTGGTACGGTCGTAGAGCGCGGCAGCGATGCCGATCATGGCAAAGAGACCTGCAGCCAGATCACCGACCGAGGAGCCAACCCGCGTCGGGGGCGAACCTGGATGGCCGGTAAGCGACATGATTCCACCCATCGCCTGCACCACCATGTCGTAAGCCGGGCGCGTGGCATAGGGGCCGCTGTGGCCAAAGCCTGAAACCGCGGCATAGACAAGGTGCGGATAACGGCTTTTGAGATCCTCCCAGCCATAGCCGAGCTTTTCCATGGTGCCGCCGCGATAGTTCTCGACCAAAATGTCAGCGCGCGCCAAGAGGGCCTCGAAGATCCTCCGGTCAGCCGGCGCCTTCAGGTCAAGTGCGATGCTGTCCTTGCCGCGGTTGATGCTCATGAAATAGCCCGACTTCTGACTGCCATCTTTGCTCGGCACAAAGGGGCCGATATGGCGGGCATCATCGCCGCGCTCAGGCGGCTCGATCTTGATCACCCGCGCG
>JAKAVI010000096.1 GCA_021817355.1 Pseudomonadota bacterium
CGGGTTTCGATCTGGGGCATGGGCAGTTGCGACAGCACCGCCATGGTCTTGGGGCAGCGTGCCGCATTCTTCTCCTGCAGCATGCCACTTTTCCAGAAATAGAAAGCGCTCCAGTTCGGATTGTCGCGTAAGCCACGCTGGGCATTGAAGGGCCGATTGGGATCACCCTCTACATAAGGTACGAAGGCCCCATCCTCCTCCAGAACTGTCAGCAGTTCCGCACGGATGTCGTCTGTGGCCGCTTCAACCTGGGCGAGCCATTCAAACTGCTCTCTTGGATAGAACTGCAGCTGTGGCAGGCCCGGAAAATAATAGAATTGGGGAGCCTGCAGATAGATCTTCTTCTTGCCCAGCATCAGATCAAGCGACAGACCAAAACGGTCGAGACCGTCAGCGTTCAGACGGTCGGCCATCGCTGAGCGTAAATGCGCCTCATAGGCAGCTTCGTAGCGCTTAAGCGCGTTCTGCGCACGGGTCAGTCCATCAATGACATCGGCTGGCAGGGTACCGCCGCGGCCTGCCGCCTTCAGGGCCGTGTCGTAAAAGCTTACGGCACTGCGGCTGTCTCCCTTACGATCGAGAATGTCTCCACGCAGGAGCAGGGCCCGCAAATTATAGGGATCCCGGGCCAATGCCTTGTCGAGTGCATCGCAGGCCGTCTGCCAGTCGTCGAGCTTGTCACAGGCCATGGCCAGACCGAGCAGGGTTGCACTGTCCTGGGCCCCGCCCGCGATTGCCTCTTCGAAAGACCGGCGCGCGGCCTGGGCATCGCCAAGACGTAGCGCCTCCATCCCCGCTAGACCTGCCGCCGACACCGCCGCTCCCCCCGAAGGCCGTGGACAGCGACGATGAAAGCGATGAAGTTGTCGCTGGTCAATCCCCCGCGAAGGACGAATAGACCAGGGTCCGCAGCTCCTTGCGTATCGGATAGCTGGACGAGGGCAGGAACTGGGTCATGAACACCACCACGATCTCATCCAGCGGATCGATCCAAAACGCGGTGGAGGCCGCCCCGCCCCAGAAATATTCGCCGGCATTGCCAAAGGTCATGGCCTTGGCGCGGTTGACGACCGAACAGAACCCAAGTCCGAAGCCAAGGCCTTCATTGCCGGCTTCGGAAAATAGCGACCGCGACACCGCCATCAGCTCCTTGCCCTCGGGCAGATGATTGGCGGTCATCAGCGTGATGGTCTTGGGGCTGAGGAAATAGTGGCCGTTGAAGCTACCGCCGTTCAGGAGCATGTGGCAGAACTTCAGGTAGTCCGCAGCCGTGCCGACGAGACCGCCACCCCCGGACACGAGGATGGGAGGAGCCAGGTATTTGCTTTTGGCCGGATCATCCTGCAGCACGACTTTGCCCTTGGCATCGAAGGCATAACAGGCGGCAAAGCGCTCGGCCTTTTGAGCTGGCACAAGGAAGGCCGTGTCTTCCATACCCAGGGGACCAAGGATGCGCTGCTGCAGAAAGTCCTCGAAGGGCATGCCGGAAATCTTGCCCACGAGATAGCCGAGGACATCGGTCGACACCGAGTAATTCCAGGCCTCGCCCGGTGAAAATTCAAGGGGAATATGGGCGAGAGCGGCGATCATGTCGTTGAGCGACAAGGGTGTGCCTTCGATATTGCCGATGCCGAGCTTGCGGTATGCCGCATCCACATTGGTGCGCTGCTGAAAGCCGTAGGTAAGTCCGGAAGTATGGCGCAGAAGATCAATCATGCGCATGGGGGAGGAGGTTCTGCGTGTCTGAAAGGCGCCGGGCAGACCGGCCACGTAGACGCCAAGATCGCGCCATTCCGGAATGAACCGGTGCACTGGATCATCCAATGCCACAAGCCCGTCTTCGACCAGCATCATGAATGCGACCGACGTAATCGGTTTGGTCATCGAGTAGATGCGGAAAATCGTGTCTTCCTGCATCGGCTTGGAGCGCTCCCGGTCCATCTGACCGACCACCGAGGTGTGTACGATGCGGCCCTGGTGGGAGACGAGCGTAACCGTACCCGCGAGCCGGCCGCTGTCGACATAACGCTGTTGCAAAAAGCCATCCAGTCGGGACAGGCGGGATTTTAGAAGTGAATGCGGGCGCTGGGCCATGGCGAGGTCTCCCCATATTTTGGCGGCCACTGTAGCCCATCGTCGAGGTTTGAAAAGACCGTGATGATGGCCTTAAGCTTGGCCGTAAAGCAGCGAGGCCCGCCATGGCATGGGATTTTGAGACCGAACCGGAATTTCAGGAAAAGCTCGACTGGATCGAACGGTTTCTCGACGATGAGGTCGAGCCCCTGGTCCATCTGGAGATCTGGCGCGCCGGGCCGGGTTCCAGGCCCTACGAGCAGGCGATCCGCCCGTTGCAGAAGAAGGTACGGGAACAGGGTCTTTGGGCCTGTCACCTTGGCCCTGAGTTGGGTGGACAAGGTTACGGCCAGGTCAAGCTTGCGCTCATGAACGAGCGGCTGGGGCGGGTCAGCCTTGCACCGGTCGTTTTTGGTTGTCAGGCACCCGATACCGGCAATGCCGAGATCATCGCCCATTTTGGTACCGAGGAGCAGAAGCGCAAATACCTGTGGCCATTGCTCAACAACGAAATCACCAGTGGCTACTCGATGACCGAACCGCAAGGCGGCTCTGATCCTCTGGCGTTTCAGACCACTGCCGTGCTCGATGGCGAGCACTGGGTGATCAATGGTGAAAAATGGTTCACCAGCGGCGCCCGTCACGCCGAGGTCTTTGTCGTCTATGCGCTGACCGATCCGGATCATCCCGATCCCTATCGCCGCATGTCCATGTTCCTCGTGCCGCGTCAGACCCACGGCGTCGAGGTGGTGCGCTATGTCGGCGTCGGCGAGACCAGCCGCGGT
>JAKAVI010000376.1 GCA_021817355.1 Pseudomonadota bacterium
AAGCCTCGCTGCGTCTGCCGTCGTCATGGGAGCTGCACCGTTAAGGATCCGGGTTCGAATTATCTCGGCGAGACGAACGACATCGGTATCGGCATGCAGCGCACTGAATGCGATCCGCAGCCGGGCGGTACCGGCTGGAACCGTGGGCGGTCGGATGGCGACGACGGCAAATCCCATCTCTTCCAGGATCGACGAGGCGCGCAGCGCAGCCGTCTCCTCGCCCAGCACCAGAGGCACGATCGGGCTTTGCGCCTCTGCGAGGCCGAGCGCGCCGGTGAACAGGCGAGCCTTGGCCAGTGGCGCGGCGACCCGTTCAGGCTCCTTGCGAATGATGTCGAGCGCCGCTATGGCCGCAGCAATCTGTGCCGGGGGAAGCCCGGTCGAGTAGATCAGCGTCCGCGCCCTCGTGCGCATGAGCTCAATCACCGGCCGGTTTGCGCACAGATATCCGCCATAGGAGCCCAGCGCCTTCGATAAGGTGCCCATCTGCAGGTCCGGGATCACGCCCATGGCCGCTGCCGAGCCAGCACCAGCGCCCAGAACCCCAAGCCCATGCGCATCGTCGCTCATCAGCCAGGCATCAAATCTGGCCGCCAGGCGCACAAGAGCAGGCAAAGGCGCAAGATCGCCGTCCATCGAAAACACGCCATCGGTCAGAATAAGGGCACGGGCATGGGAGGCGCGATGGCAGGCTAGGAGTTCTTCAAGATGGGTGACGTCGTTGTGGCGAAAGACATGCAGCTGGGCCTGCGACAATTGTGCCCCTGCCCACAGACAGGAATGGCAAAGGGCGTCGGCAAAAATCACGTCGCCAGTACCAACTAGACTTGGCACTATGCCAGTGTTGGCCAGATATCCGGAGCCAAAGACACAAGCGTCGTCTGTTTTTTTCAGCTGCGCCAGCCGCTGTTCGAGCTCACCATAAAGTGGGTGATTGCCAGTCACGAGACGGGAGGCCCCGGCGCCCACGCCGTAGCGGTCGATGGCAGCTTTGGCCGCCGCTTTGAGCTGAGGATGTGCGCTGAGGCCGAGATAATCGTTGCAGGAGAACGATAGCAGGCGACGGCCGCCACGGACAATCCACACGCCTTCGCGCGCAGTATCCCGCAAGCGGCGACGGAGCGCTTGCGCCTCGAGCGCCGCCAGCTTCTCCTCTGCGTAAAGATCCAGGGATCCTGCCATCCCGATACCCCGCTTGCACCTCTGTCGTAGCCGATATAATGCCTGTAGCCTGCCGATCCAATCCCGTTACTCGGAGGACCTGCCCATGAACGCCCCTGTGAATCTTGATGCAGGAAAACTGC
The DNA here is from genome assembly GCA_021817355.1 of Pseudomonadota bacterium. Next base: position 1,305 of record JAKAVI010000376.1, read on the forward strand.
GCCACGATTGGAGCCGGCAGGAAATTGCCGACCTCTTTGCCCTGCCCTTTTCGGAACTGATCTATCGCGCCCATACTGTTCACCGGGCCCGCTTCGACGCAAGCGAGGTGCAGATCTCCACGCTGCTGTCGATCAAGACCGGTGGCTGCCCGGAAGATTGTGCCTACTGCCCGCAGAGCGCGGCCCATGACACTGGCGTCAAAGCTGAAAAGCTAATGGAAATCGAGGCAGTTCTGAGAGATGCGCGTGCCGCGAAGGAGGGTGGTGCGACCCGCTTCTGCATGGGCGCGGCCTGGCGCTCCCCCAAGGACCGAGACCTTGATACGGTCTGCCAGATGGTTGAAGGCGTTCGCGCCCTGGGCATGGAGACCTGTGTCACGCTTGGCATGCTCACGGCCATGCAGGCAAACAAGCTGAAAGCAGCCGGGCTCGACTACTACAACCACAATCTCGACACCTCACCCGAATATTACGGCGAAATCATCAGTACACGGACCTATCAGGATCGTCTCGACACGCTCACTCATGTGCGGGACGCCGGCATTAACGTCTGCTGTGGCGGTATTGTGGGAATGGGGGAGACCCGCAATGACCGCATTGGCATGATTCATGCGCTGGCGACACTGCCAGTCCACCCCGAAAGCGTACCGATCAACCTGCTTGTGCAGGTCGAGGGTACACCTGTGTCCAAGGGACAGGCGGCCGATATCATTGAATTTGTCAGGACCATCGCCGTCGCCCGCCTGACCATGCCCGCCTCCATGGTGCGACTGTCAGCTGGTCGCGAAACCATGAGTGACGAGGGCCAGGCCCTCGCCTTTTTTGCCGGAGCCAATTCCATCTTCTGCGGCGCCAAGCTTCTGACCACCCCCAACCCTAGCCGCGATCGCGATACCGCACTTTTTGACCGCCTTGGCATCCGGGCCATGGCGCTCTAGCCCATCGCTGTCGGATGAGTAGCCATCCCCAGTGGTATGACAGCGGCCTTGGCCATATCTGGTTGCCCTACACCCAGATGAAGACGATGCGCCCGCCACTTGCGGCAGTGCGCACTTACGGCTCGCGAATCGTTCTTGCCGATGGCCGGGAACTCGTCGACGGGGTGGGCTCGTGGTGGACCGCCTGTCACGGATACAGCCATCCCCATATTGCGGAGAAACTCAGGCAGCAGCTCAACCGCATGCCACATGTCATGCTGGGCGGGCTCGTGCATGAACCCGCACTGCGACTGGCTGAGCGTCTGTGTGCACTCCTGCCTCCCCCGCTGACGCGGGTATTCTTTTCCGATTCGGGCTCCGTGGCCGTTGAGGTCGCGATGAAGATGGCCCTGCAATATCATCTGAACGCAGGAACGAAGGGGCGCACCAAATTCGTCGCTTTCAGGGGTGGCTATCACGGTGACACCCTGGGCGCGATGGCGGTCTGCGACCCCGAAGAGGGCATGCATGCCCTGTTTTCGGGCATTCTTAACCAGCATTTCATTGTTGACCTGCCCCGTGATGAACAAACCGCGGCACAGTTTGAGGCCGGTATTTCCCATCACGCCTAAGA
>JAKAVI010000121.1 GCA_021817355.1 Pseudomonadota bacterium
CCGGCTTCATGCCCTGCTCAAGGCGCGGCCGGTCGCCGAAGGCAAGCAAACGGTTTATGAGACCCTTGAGCGGCCACTGGTTGGCGTTCTCGTTGCCATGGAAGAGGCCGGCATTGCCATCGCTGCAGATCTTCTGCGCCGCCTCTCCAATGAGTTCGCAAACGAGATGCTCGAGCTGGAGCGGCACATCCATCAGGCCGCTGGACAGAGCTTCAACCTCGCCTCGCCCAAACAGCTCGGCGACGTTCTGTTCGGGACCCTTGGCCTGCCCGGTGGGAAGAAGACCAAGACCGGAGCCTGGTCAACCGATGCGGATACTCTCGAAACCCTCGCCTCTGCAGGACACGAGATCGCGCAGAAGATTCTCGACTGGCGCCAATTGGCCAAGCTGCGCGGCACCTATACCGATGCCCTGCCCGGATACGTCAACCGCGAGACTGGACGGGTTCATACCAGCTTTGCCATGGCGTCAACCTCGACCGGCCGGCTGGCCTCGAGCGATCCCAATCTGCAGAACATCCCGATCCGCACCGCCGCGGGGCGCAAGATCCGGACCGCCTTTATTGCGCCCCCGGGCAAGCTTCTGCTCAGCGCTGACTACAGCCAGATCGAGCTGCGGCTTCTGGCCCACATCGCTGATATCGGCGCGCTCAAGACGGCATTCGCCCGCGGCATCGATATTCATGCCATGACCGCCTCCGAGGTTTTCGGGGTTCCCGTCGAAGGCATGCCTGCCGACATCAGGCGCCGGGCCAAAGCAATCAATTTCGGTATCGTTTACGGCATTTCCGGATTTGGTCTTGCCAACCAGCTCGGCATCGAGCGCGACGAGGCCAACGCCTATATCCGTCGCTATTTCGAACGCTTCCCCGGCATTCGCACCTATATGGACCGTACCAAGGAATTGGCCCGCGCCCAGGGCTTCGTGGAAACCCTCTTCGGCCGGCGCATTCACATCCGTGAAATCGCCTCCAAGGTTCCTGGGCTACGGGCCGGCGCCGAACGCGCGGCGATCAATGCCCCGATCCAAGGCAGCGCCGCCGACATCATACGGCGCGCCATGATCCGTCTGCCAGAAGCGCTCGCACAGGCAGGCATGAGCGCCCGCATGCTGCTGCAGGTTCATGACGAACTTGTCTTTGAAGTTCCCGAGGCGGAAGCCGAAGCAAGTTGCGCGCTCATCGCCCGGATCATGGAGCGGGCCGCCTTGCCGGCGATCGAGCTGTCGGTACCGCTCGTGGTCGAAGCCCATGCCGCGGCCAACTGGGATGCGGCGCACTAGCGTGTGCGTATCTTCGCCTGCACGCCTGATGTGCCTGGGATGGTTGGCGCATCGGGGCAATGTTCTCAGGCAGAATTCGATCTTGTATCAGCAGCCATACCGGACTTTATCAACGACGTCTGCAGCTCGACGAGGGCATCGGTTTCGGTGAGCCCGGACTGGGCAATGAAGGCTTCGATAAAGGCAGGTGCATTGACAAGCGTGAGGGTGAGAGAGCGCGCGCGCGTCAGGAGCTTGCCTTCGGTGAACACCCCATTGACTGCCAGCTTGATGAGCGTCTGGACCTTTTCAACCGGGTCCATTGCTTTGGCAGAAAGCCCGTCCAGAATGCGGGCCTTGCCTTCAACCTCAGTCGCGATGCGATCAAGCACTTCGGCAAGCTCACGGCGCTTGGGATCAGGTATGGTCGAGCGCAGCACAAACTGCTGCAGTTCGCAGAGCCGGCGCAGGCGCATGAGCACCGGGGCACGGGCGTCGGCAAATTGCGCGGCAAAGGCCTGTCCCGTGGCAATCAGCAGCATGACGCCCGCAAGCTGGCGTTTGCTGGCCGCGCCGACGATGCCGTCTTCCAGCAGGAGCAGCTTCTCCAGTTTGTCCCCTGGCGGGTTAATCGGGTGGAGGAAACGGGCCAGCCCCTCATTGGTGACAATACGCTGGGAACGTCGGGTGACGGCGGCAATGATCTCGTCCTGACTGAGGTATTTTCCCTGCACGGTAGCCAGCTTGCTGGCGACCTTGCGCAGAGCAGCGACCTCTTCGAGCAGATTGTCTCCAGACAGCTTTTTGCTGCTCTTGAGCTCTGCCATGACACGGTTGGCAAGCGCGGCACGCGCATCCGGCAAGAGATCTGCCGCGAAGTAGCGAGTCAAAAGCGCGATACTGGTCCGGCATTGGATATCGGGGCGAGGTTCACCACGAAACAGGTGAATGAGCGTGGACAGGGCGTCGCCCAGACTGTCATGCGGGCCGATCAATTCGTGCAGCGCTGCCGAGCCGCTCAGGATTTCCGCAGTGATGGCATCGACGGACGTGCGCAGCAGAGCATAGCCCTTCGCGTGCGATGTTTCTGCACTCTCGCAGCCCGTCAGAAGGCCCAGCAACCGGGTAAGCTTGTCATCCCAGTCTCTGGCATCAGCAAGATGACGGGCAATTGCGCCGTTGATCAGGTAGCTGGCGTTGGCGGTGATGGCGACCTTGGCGGCAAAGCGCGGGAATGCTTCGGGTTCAAGCGCGGGAAATGTTCCTGCACGATGGTCGCGGTAAACCCGTCCGACCGCCTTGGACACGAGTTCATTGAGATCCTTGACGAGCTGCGCCACCGGCTTTTTGGTGGTTGCGGCCTGGGCCACGGCAATGCGCTGAATGGCGTGCTGGTAGAGCGTGCCAGTCGCCTCGAATTTTTCCAGCGCATCAGAACGATGAATGAGTTCAGTGACGGTAAGCTTGTGTTTGACGAGATAGTCGCTGAGCAGCCGCGTGATCGTCGTCCGCGCAGGATAGGAATAAAGGTCGTCCGGCTTGAAGCAGGGAAGGCTCAAGGGCGCGTCATCGGCAGTCGCATCGGCACC
>JAKAVI010000214.1 GCA_021817355.1 Pseudomonadota bacterium
CGTAGCTCCAAGATTGCCGCCAGCCTCGGCGCGAACTCCGCACGCTCGGATAGCGCTGTGAACGCCTTCTCAAGCTGCGCCACGACCCCTTCCTGCCAGGCCCGCACCGTCGCCAGCTCGGCGCGCTGCGGAGCAAACGCAGGATCACGGCCAGGTTGTGCCAGCACCTGGTGGAGCTGACCCAAGCGCCGACCAAGGACCGTGGCAAATTCCTCATAGGCCTCGAAATGCGGCCCCTCCTGATGGGGATGCACCGAGAGCTCATCGATAATCCGCGTCAGCTGTTCAATCGTCCAGGTCGCGCCGTCCCCCTGGTTGGCGACAAAACCCTGCACGATTGCAAGCGCTGAGACCCGGCCCGCCCCATCCACGCGCACCACCTCGCCCAGCATCGGCGCCACGCCATCAAAGCCGCGCTCGGTCAGCAGCCGTCCCATTTCCGCTTCGGGATGTTCGCCCACAACCTTACGCCGCAACAGTTTGATCACCACTCTGCGTCCCACGATCAGTGTCGAATTGGTCTGCTCAAGACGCGGCCACTCGATGTCGCCCTCCGTCGCGAGGTCGGGGGGCAGCCCGCCAACCGCCCGAAACAGGATATGGCCATCGCCAAACGCAATCTTGGCCCGCAGCGTCAGGCCGGCGAGCACCCCACGGGCAAAACGGCTGGTGGCAAAGCCATCGGTGAGCAGGCCCACCCGGCGGCCCCGCCGCGCCCGCGCGAAGGCCAGCGGCGCGGCGAACGGGCTTGTCGGCTCATCCTCAAAGGCAATCGCCATGGGCAAGGCGTAACATTCGGACTGCGGACCGGAAGACACCTCGATATCGGCAAGAAGACAGTCCGCGTCGCCGCCAGGCAAGGGTGCAGAGGCGACAATGCGTACTTGCTCGATCGCGGTGCGCTTGGCTTGATACCAGCGGCGATGGGCGATGTAGGTGGGAAGAATGCTTTGCTCGAGGCTGAGCCGCATGGCCCCTTCGAGCGCGAGCGCCTCGCGCACGACAAAGGTGAGCAGTTCCATGCCCGGCCCTGCCTGGGCGATGCTCCAGGGCGGGGCTTCGGCGTCGACGGAAAGCTGAAACCAGTAAAAGCCAAATGGCGGCAAGGTCAGCATGTAGGAGAGCTGGCCGATCCGCGGAAAGGATGTGCCGCCGAGCAATTCGACCGGCGTGCGCCCCTCGAATTCGTTCAAGTCAAGTTCAACCGCCTGCGCCGTCCGCGAGACATTGGCCACACAGAGCAGCGTCTCCGTGCCATGCTCGCGCAGATAGGCGAGGATCTTGCGGTTCTGGGGGGTGAGAAAGCGCAGGCTTCCCCGCCCGAAGCTGAGGTGGGCGCGGCGCACGACCAGCATGCGCCGCAGCCAGTTGAGCAGCGAGTGGGGATCGCGCCACTGCGCCTCCACATTGACCGCCTCATAACCATAGAGCGGGTCCATGATCGGGGGCAGCACGAGTGTGGCGGGATCGGCACGGCTAAAGCCACCATTGCGATCCGGCGACCACTGCATCGGCGTGCGCACGCCATCGCGGTCGCCCAGATGGATGTTGTCTCCCATCCCGATCTCGTCGCCATAGTAGATGATCGGGGTTCCGGGCATCGACAACAGCAGCGAATTCATCAGCTCGATGCGACGGCGGTCGCGCTCCAAAAGCGGTGCCAGACGACGGCGAATGCCGAGATTGAGCCGGGCTCGCCGGTCCGCAGCATAGACGTTCCAGAGATAGTCGCGCTCATTGTCCGTCACCATTTCGAGCGTCAGCTCGTCATGATTGCGTAAAAACACCGCCCACTGGCAATTGGCGGGAATGTCGGGAGTCTGACGGATGATGTCGGTTACCGGAAAGCGGTCTTCCTGGGCGATGGCCATATACATGCGTGGCATCAGCGGGAAATGGAAGACCATGTGGCACTCATCGCCATTGCCAAAATATTCCTGGATGTCTTCCGGCCACTGGTTGGCCTCGGCAAGCAGCATGCGGTCCGGATAGTGTTCATCCACCTCCTTGCGCATACGTTTGAGAATGGCATGGGTTTCGGGCAGGTTCTCATTGTTGGTGCCTTCGCGCTCGACCAGATAGGGAACCGCATCAAGCCTGAGGCCATCGACGCCCATGTCGAACCAGAAGCGCATCACGGCCATGACCTCATCGAACACCCGCGGGTTGTCAAAGTTGAGATCCGGCTGATGACTGAAAAAGCGATGCCAGTAATAGGCCTTGGCCTCCTCATCCCAGGTCCAGTTGGATTTCTCGCTGTCGATGAAAATGATCCGTGTACCCGCATATTTCCTGTCGTCATCGGACCATACATAGAAGTTGCGGGCAGCCGAGCCCGGCTTGGCGCGGCGGGCGCGCTGAAACCAGGGGTGTTGATCAGAGGTATGATTGACCACGAGCTCGCTGATGACCCGCAGCCCTCTGGCATGGGCCTCCTCGATAAAGCGCCGCACGTCACGCAGGCTTCCATATTCGGGATGAACCGCACGATAGGCACTGATGTCATAGCCGTCATCGCGTCGGGGTGACGGATAAAAGGGCAGCAGCCAGACGGCGGTAACACCGATCTCCGCCAGATAGTCCAGCTTCTCGATCAGGCCGGCAAAATCGCCGATCCCGTCATTGTTGGCGTCAAAGAACGACTTCACATGCAGCTGGTAGATGACGGCATCCTTGTACCAGGTGGGATCCGAAGACGGCAGCGTGGCTTTCCTGCGGGTCATCATCAGGCCTTTCTGGCCGGAGTTACGCGCCAGATCGCATAGGGCCGTTCGGTGCCGAGCCACAGACGCTGCATCTTGCCATGCCAGAGCGTGAGCTCTCCACTGATGAGCTCCCGCGCTTCCA
>JAKAVI010000168.1 GCA_021817355.1 Pseudomonadota bacterium
ATTCGCCAAGCGCGCCAACGGGTCCATAATGCAAAATCTCTAGATCGGCCCTGGAAATGCGCGGACGCACGCCGATCAGCCCGATTTTCTGAACGTCACCAAAGCCATCCTGGACACGGGTCAGGCGCGGGGTGATCTGCAGCCGAAGGAGATGATGGTCACGGGTAACCTGCATGCTCATGGTGCGCCCCGGACTGATCGAGATCATCGCCTGCAGATCCGAGAAGGTGTGGATCGGGGCACCGTCCACCCGGGTAATTACATCGCCTGGCTTTAGCCCGGCCGCAGCGGCCGCACTGTGCGGTTCTACCGCACCCACAACCGGTCGGATCACTTCTCGCCCAACCAGCATGAAAGTTGCGGCGAAGATGAGGATCGCCAGCACGAAATTAGCCACGGGGCCAGCTGCCACGACCGCCGCGCGCTGCCAGAGCGGTTTGGCCTGAAAAAGGCGGATACGCTCGGTCGGGCTCATCCGCTCGATCAGGGCACGATCAGGGGTCGAGGCCGGGCCGGCATCACCCAAGAACTTCACATAGCCGCCGAGCGGTATGAAGGATATTTTCCAGCGGGTTCCATGACCGTCGGTCCATCCAATAATTTCCGGGCCGAAACCGATCGAGAACGCCTCAACGCCAACACCACAGGCGCGGGCGACAAGAAAATGGCCAAGTTCGTGGAAAAACACCACCACGGTGATGACAAACAGGAAGGCGGGCAGCCCCAGCGGCAGCCATGACAACAAATCGCCTAAGATGTGCACGCGAAAATCTCCTGACGTCCGTCACGCCGCTAGTTTGCGACAGAAGCCCGTCGCCGTGGCCCGGGCACGGGCATCTATTGCAAGTACCGCTTCCAGATCTTCCGCGTGCGCGGTATTGGACCCGTCCGCATCCAAGGTGGCCCGAACGACGCGCGCAATGTCATAAAAGGCAATACGCCGCTCCAGAAAGGCGCCTACAGCAACCTCATTGGCGGCATTCAGGATGGTAGGGCTCACCCCTCCCGCACGCAAGCACGCTTCGGCCAAAGCCAAGCACGGGAAGCGTTCACGATCTGGCGCCTCAAAGGTCAGGCGGCCGAGAGCGGCCAGATCCAAACGGTTCGCTGGTCCATCCATGCGCTGCGGCCAGGCCAAAGCGTGGGCGATCGGCGTGCGCATGTCCGGCGCTGAGAGGTGCGCAAGCATTGAACCGTCCGCATAGGTCACAAACGAGTGCACTGCTGACTGGGGGTGGACAATGACGTCGAGCTTTTCGGCAGGAAGGGCAAAAAGTACATGGGCCTCGATCACTTCCAAGCCCTTGTTCATCAAGGTAGCGCTGTCGACCGAAATCTTGGCCCCCATCGACCAATTCGGGTGGGCGACCGCCTGTTCGGGCGTCACCTGCTCCATGCGCTCGCGCGACCATTCACGGAAAGGGCCTCCGGAGGCTGTAAGTGTTACCTTTTCAATGGCATGGTGTTGCTCGAATTCCAGACACTGAAACGCGGCGTTGTGCTCGGAATCGACCGGTATCACGGTAGCCCGCGAGGCTTCGAGGGTCCGCCGGAAGAGCTCTCCAGCTGCCACCACACATTCCTTGTTAGCCAGAGCGAGGATTGCCCCCCGTCGCACGGCCCTGAGCGCAGGCGGCAGTGCCGCTGCTCCCACGATCGCAACCATAACAAGCTCGGCCTCCATGTCGGCTGCAGCCTCAACCGCCACCGGGCCGCCATCTGTTTCGATACCGGTACCAACCAGCAGCTCCTTTAGCCGGGGCAACAGTTCCGCTCTGCCGATGACCGCGCGCTGTGGCCGGAATTTAAGGGCTTGTGCCGCCAGCTCCTGAACGTTGGACTGGGCTGTAAGAGCTTCGATCGGAAATGCCTCGGCGCCGTAATTGGCCCGAGCATGTTCCACGACACTGAGGGTAGATACGCCAATCGAGCCAGTGCTGCCCAAGACGGTCAGCCGCCGGGTCAGGGCCCTGTAAAGATCGGAGGAGAGGTTCATTTGGGTCACAGATTGCCTCCCAAAAGCGCATGCGCGCCGAACATAATGACGAAAAGAGCGCAGCACGGCGCGGCAAACAGGATCGAATCGATGCGATCGAGCACCCCGCCATGACCCGGGATCAGATGGCCGCTGTCCTTTCGACCAACCCGCCTTTTGACCCATGATTCAAACATATCGCCTCCATGGCTGATAAAAGCGATGATGAGCCCGAACACTGCACCGCGCCAGACCTCGGCGCCAAGGATGGCCAACAGCGCTGCCGTCGCCAGGCTCGCGCTCACGCTGCCACCAGCGAACCCCGCCCAGGTCTTGTTCGGCGAGAGCCTGGGCACGAGCTTGGGACCCCCGATCAGTTTACCGCAAATCAGGGCGCCGGTATCGCAGGCCCAGACTGCCGCAAAGAGCGCCAGTACCAGCCACAGCCCGTGATCGGGGGTTGCGCGCAGGGCAAAGAGCGAAAGTCCTGGAATGCCGAGATAAAGTGGGCCCAGCCCCTGCCACAGGGCCGATTCATCGCGGATCCGGGCTACCACCGCCGCGATAAAGGCAGCAACCATCTCGCCCGCGCCGGCCAGCCCATAAGCCACTCTGGCCCGCTCCGGCCCTCTGCTCGCAAATACCGCCAGCGAGAGCCCGAGGACAATGGCAAGAATCGATGCCGGAAGAAAGGGTCGATAATCTCGCCGGCTAACCATGCGATGCCATTCCCGCACGCCAGCGCAGGTGCCTAAAACTATAAAGCCGGCAAACCAGGCGCCCCCCGCAAGGAGTGTGCCCACCGCCATGGCCGCGAGCAGCAAACCGAATACGGGACGAAGCAGCCAGTGCTGAAAGCCTGGCCGGGGGGCTGCCGGCCCTTCTGATGCCGAACTACCAGGGCCTGCCATTTCCGCCGCCACCATCACCGCGCTCAAGCTACCGTTTCCTCAACCACCGCGCCAAAGCGCCGCTCGCGGCGGGCATAGCTGTTCACGGCGTTGAGAAAGTCTTCGCGGCTGAAGTCAGGCCACAATTTGTCCACAAACAGAAACTCGGCATAGGCGGACTGCCAAAGCAAAAAATTGCTGAGTCGGTATTCGCCGCTGGTGCGGATCACAAGATCGGGATCGGGCGTACCTGCCGTCGACAGCTTGGCGGCAAAGAGCTCCTTCGTGATGCTGTCAGGATCAAGATCTCCACGTGCCGTCGCAAGCGCGAGATCGCGGGCGGCTTCGACGATTTCCTCCTGCGAACCATAATCAAAGGCCAGGGTAAGGTTCAGCCCTGTATTGGCCGCTGTGCGCCGCTCACTCTCCTCCATCAGCGCGAGAATATCGGCGCTGGCCCGCGAGCGGTTGCCAATAAAGCGCAAGCGAGCGTTGTTCTTGACCAGTTCTGTGACGTCATCGCGCACGTAGGCTCGAAACAAGGTCATCAAATGACTGACTTCGGTAACGGGACGCTTCCAGTTTTCTGACGAAAAGGCATAGAGGGTGAGATTCTTTAAGCCGATATCATTGGCCGCGCGCACGATCATGCGCACGGTGGACACCCCTGCTACGTGTCCTGCCGCGCGCGGCATCAGACGCTTCTTTGCCCAGCGGCCATTGCCGTCCATGATGATGGCAACGTGGCGCGGCAGGCGGGACTGAGCTTCGTTCGTCATTGAACTCCGTTCCGGCCGTCAGCCGGGTGCGCGGTCAAACCTGCATGATTTCCTGCTCCTTGGCGTGGAGCGCATCATCGATCTCACGGATATTGCTATCGGTGAGTTTCTGCAATTCATCGCTAAGTTTATGGTGTTCGTCTTGACCAATCTTGTGGTCTTTTTCGAGTTTTTTTAAAAGCTCCATGCCATCACGGCGTACATTGCGCACGGCAACCCTGGCCTGTTCGCCATATTTGGAGGCCAGCTTGGCAAGTTCCTTGCGTCGCTCCTCGTTGAGTTCGGGGATTGGAATTCGCAGGAGCTGCCCATCCACCTGCGGATTAAGACCGAGCCCGGCGTCGCGAATGGCCTTCTCTGCTGGCTTGACCATCGCCTTGTCCCAGATCTGGACCGTGATCAACCGCGGTTCGGGAGTGGAGACCGTGCCGATCTGGTTGACAGGCATTTCACTGCCGTAGGCCTCAACCACCACAGGATCAAGCAGCGCCGCGCTCGCCCGCCCGGTACGCAGTCCGGAAAACTCGCTGCGCAGCGTCTGCACCGCCCCCTTCATCCGCCGACTGAGGGCTTCTTTATCGAATTCGACTGTGGCCATCTGGCCCTCCCTGCTCGTCTCAGGCGCCGCGCATCGCAGGTTCGCCGCGCTCTTCGATGATTGTGCAGCGACCCTGGCCGCGCAACACCCGCGCCAGGGCTCCGCGATCATGGATCGAAAACACAACAATCGGAATGCCATTCTCCCGGGACAGCGCCACCGCTGACGCATCCATTACCTGAAGATCTCGTGCTAAGACTTCGTAATAGCTCAACGAATCGAACCGCTGTGCCTGCTTATTTTGCTTTGGGTCCATGTCATAGACACCGTCTACCTGGGTACCCTTGAGCATGACCTCACAATTCATCTCGGCAGCGCGCAAGGCCGCTGCGGTGTCCGTCGTGAAAAACGGGTTCCCAGTTCCCGCAGCAAAAATCACCACCCGCCCCTTTTCCATGTGGCGGATGGCACGGCGGCGAATATAGGGTTCACACACGCTCGTCATCGGTATGGCCGACTGAACCCGAGTGGGAATGCCGGCCCGCTCGAGCGAGGCTTGCACCGCCAGCGCATTCATGACCGTGGCGAGCATTCCCATATAATCTGCCGTCGACCGGTCAATTCCCTTGGCCGCCCCGGCGAGTCCACGAAAAATGTTGCCGCCGCCAATCACTAGGCAAATCTGCACCCCGGCCTCGACCGCTTCTTTGACGTCTGCAGCGATCCGTTCAACCGTCACAATATCGATGCCATAGGCAGCCTGCCCCATCAGGGCTTCGCCGGAGACCTTAAGCAGGATACGGCGCCAGAGTGGCGAGGCGTTATCCATTCCGCAGGTCTCCGAACGAGGACTCAGTGCCCGGACATCTTGCTGACTTCTCCGGCGAAGTCACTGTCTTCCTTTTCGATTCCTTCGCCAACCTGATAGCGTACAAAGCCGCTCAGCTGGATCGGATGGCCGAGATCCTTGGCCGCCTTTTCGATTACCTTGTTGACCGGCGTTTCTCCATCAATCACAAAGGTTTGTTCCAGAAGTACTTGCTCCTGAAAGAACTTCTTCATTCGGCCATCGACCATCTTGGCGATGATGTTCTCAGGTTTACCGCTTTCACGCGCCTGTTCAGCGTAGATCGCCCGCTCTCGTTCCACAATCTCGGCCGAAACATGGTCAGAGGACAACGCGATCGGCGAAGCAGCAGCCACATGCATGGCGATCTGCCGGCCCAGCTGGGTTAGCGCAGCCGGATCAGCCGAAGAGCTCAGGGCTACCAGCACGCCAATCTTGCCAAGCTCCGGGCCTGCAGCATTGTGAACGTAGCTGGCTACTACGCCGGGGTTGACGCCAAGCACCGTCGCACGGCGGACACTCATGTTTTCTCCGATCTTCGCGATCAGAGCGGTCAGGGTCTCGCTAAGTGAAGCGCCCTGTCCGTCATGGGGATGTGCCATCAGCCGCTCCATGTCCCCTTCAACCTTGAGGGCGACTTCGGCAGCGCGCTTGACGAAGTTTTTGAACTCTTCGTTACGGGCAACAAAATCCGTCTCGGAATTAACCTCGACGAGCGCACCGCTAGCCACTCCGGAGGCAACCCCAATCAGACCTTCGGCAGCAACCCGCCCAGCCTTTTTGGCGGCCTTGGCCAGACCTTTGGTGCGCAACCAATCAACGGCGCTTTGCATGTCGCCGCCGGTTTCGGTCAGGGCAGTCTTACAATCCATCATGCCTGCGCCGGTCATATCGCGCAGTTCCTTGACCATGCCGGCGCTGATATTCGCCATCGTCACGCTCCTAATGCTGTCAGAAGCCCGGCTCTCAGGCCGAAGCTTGGTTCGCAGTCGCTGCGCCAGCCTCATTCGAGAGTCCAGCGAGGGAAACATCTTCAGCGGCGCCGATATCGACACCGGAGGCGATCTGGCTCTGAGACAGGCCGTCAATTATGGCCCGTGCCGCTAGCTCACAGTAGAGGGACAGCGAGCGGGCCGCATCGTCGTTGCCGGGGATCGGATATGCGATCCCTTCCGGATCGGAATTGGAATCCAGAATGGCTGTAACCGGAATATTAAGCTTGCGGGCCTCAGCTACTGCGATGGACTCCTTATTCGTGTCGATAACGAACAGCATGTTGGGTAGGCCACCCATCTCCTTGATGCCACCCAGCGAGCGCTCTAGCTTTTCCTGCTCGCGCAGCATTTGCAATAATTCCTTTTTGGTCCGTCCCGAACCTTGCGCGGCATTCAGGGTTTCCTCGATCGTGCGCAGGCGCTTGATCGAATGCGAAATCGTTTGCCAATTGGTCAGGGTGCCACCGAGCCAGCGATGGTTGACATAATACTGCGCACATCTGCGGGCCGCGGCCGCGACCGGATCTTGCGCCTGACGCTTGGTGCCAACAAAGAGGATGCGTCCACCGCCGGCGGCAACCTCGCGCAGCACCACCAGGGCCTGATGCAGCAGAGGCACGGTCTGGGTCAGATCGATTATGTGTACATCGTTACGGGCGCCATAGATGTAGGGCGCCATTTTCGGGTTCCAGCGTTGTGTGCGGTGACCGAAATGAACGCCCGCCTCGAGCAGCTGACGCATGGAAAAATCTGGCAGGGCCATGAAACTCGTCTCCTTTTCCGGTTTGGCCTAGCGCGAGGGGTATATCCCTGGTGGGGCCTTCCGGACACCGCACCTCGGGACACCGGAGGGGCAGAGCAGCCAAGGCTGCCTGACCACCCTCGCGCGTGGAATGGCGGGGGTTATACGGGTGTGGCTTGACGGGTGCAAGCATCACGGGCGAGGAAGTGCACCTCCATCGCATATCAGGTTCCCCCAATGTCGCCACTGGACTCCCCCTCCTCACCCATCCGCCCCGCCATTCTGGCACTCAAGCCCAACGGCATCGGCGCCGTATCCTCTCTGGGCCTGGGCGACCCCAGCGTTATTCCACTGTGGTTCGGCGAGACCGACCTGGTGACCCCCGCCTTCATCCGGGAGGCGGCCAAACAGGCCCTCGACGAGGGTAAGACCTTTTACAGTGGGGCGCGAGGCATGCTGGCTCTACGACAGGCCATCGCAGATTTTTACGGTCGGGTCCTGGGGATCACACCCGACATCACCCGGATATCTCTGCCCGGAGCGGCAACGCTCGCACTTGTGACCGCTCTGCAATGCCTGATTGAGGCCGGGGACAATTTGGTGATTGTGTCGCCCGTGTGGCCCAGCATTTTCCAAGCCGTGACCCAGCTAGGAGGCGAAAACCGCTTTGTGCGCCTGCGGGAGAATTGGAAGAGCCAGTGCTGGCATCTTGATCTGGACGAACTTTTTGCCGCCTGTACCGACCGCACCAAGGCCATCTTTATCGCCTCCCCTGGCAATCCCACCGGCTGGGTTGCCGGCCGCGAGGAGCAAAGGGCCATACTCGATTTTGCCCGTTCCAGGGGTATTGCGGTCATTGCCGACGAAGTCTACGGCCCGCTCGTATATTCCGAGCGGGCACATGCGCCCTCCTTCCTCGAAATCGCGACGACCGAAGACAACCTCTTTGTTATCAATGGATTTTCCAAAGCCTGGGCGATGACCGGATGGC
The DNA here is from genome assembly GCA_021817355.1 of Pseudomonadota bacterium. The sequence goes on from JAKAVI010000168.1 coordinate 7,758, forward strand.
GCATTGGCTGGCTCATCCATCCTTCAACGCTTGATCGCAGCATGGATGTCATGTGCATCGCCAACAACACCGGCCCCACCGCTTTCGCCCAGTATGGTGCATTGGCTGCCTTATCCGACGAAGGCGACAGGTTTCGCGCGCATATGCGTACTTACTGCGGGCGCGGGCGCGAGGTTGTCGAAGAGTGGCTTGCCGGTCAAAACCGCCTGCGCTGGATACGCCCGGAAGGGGCATTTTACGGCTTTCTGCAGATTGATGGTCTGCAGAACAGCCTCGAGTTTGCCAACCGACTAGTACACAGCGCCAAGGTCGGGGTTGCTCCTGGCTCGGCCTTTGGCCCAACGCAGGATCTTGCCAGCGACGCGTGTGTGCGAATCTGCTTTGGCCAAAACCCCGAACGCCTGCGCGAAGGGCTCGGAAGGTTGGGTGCCGCCCTTTCTTGACACGTCGGAGGGGGGAGAGCCCCAGCTCTGGCGTTCAGGCCGCCGATCGGCCCGAAGGAGCATCTGCGCCAACAAGGCTCTCGGTCGGGGGGGCTGCTGCTCAACGTACTGTTTGCTGATGCCGAGCGTAGCTCCTCCACCGGAAATGCCGAAACAGCCAGCCTATGACAGCACGCCACTCCAACCGCGTCCCACCATTGGGCATGGCGCTGGCGCAGGAGTCGGCCAGAACTCACCCTCGAGGTTGTTCACCAAGGCCGACATGGCGAGCTTTGGGAGGATTGGTCACCGGCAGGAACTTACTCTGGAGCTGTGCGGCGCGTGTTCTCGGCCTTACACCGCAGCCATCTGCCAGACCATGATTTTCGCCGGGCGATACCATGAACTTGCCGCATTGCGAGACGGTCTGGACCGGATGAAGGCGGCTGGTTCAAGCCGGAACCCACAGGTAGGCTCTAGAAGTCGCTTTTCGCAACCATAGCCCGTCAGAGCCCGCAGGACCTCAGATCATACCGCCTCCACAGCAGCAACACCAGGTAGGGACTTTATAGCGCTACGCAGTTGGGCGGTGACATGAAAGCCTTTCGGCAAGCGGATTTCAGCTTCCTGCCCATCTGCTGCGGGCACCACGAGCGTAACAATGCCCTTACCCGCTTCACGCAGTTGGGCCGCGATCGCCCCCAAGGGTTCGGTGCCCTCCAGAAAGATACGCATCCCCTCGCCTGCCTGCGCTGCCGCCTGTTCTAGATCGGTCGCCGAGAGTGCCCGCAGTTTTAACTCCTCGCCTTCACGCGAAGCACTCACCTTGAGGAGCACAGATTTTCCGGGTTCAAGAAGTGAACGGGAGGCGGCGAGCGCCTCGGGAAAAAACATCACCTCAAACATGCCAGACGCATCCGAGAATGACACGAAAGCGTACGACTGATCATTCTTGCCCCGTCGCTCCGATTTTCTAATTATAGTACCTGCCAGCAGCGTGACGAATGACATTCGACGATCTTCGACTACTTGGACGAAGTTGGCAACCTGCAACCGCTTGAGGGCGACGTCAAAGTTGTCGAGCGGATGCCCCGAAAGATAGAACCCGATAGCAGAAAATTCTTCACCCAGTCGCTCGTGCGCAGGCCATTCGTCAATATTGGCAAGCCGAATTTCCACGGTCTCATTGCCAACTTCATCAAATAATGTTGATTGACCACTCTCTCGCTCACGGCTCGCACGCGTCGCATCACCTAATACTGCATCAGCGCTTTCAACGAGTTGGTGTCGATTTGCGTTCAGTGCGTCGAAGGCACCCGCACGTGCAAGCATTTCAAAACAACGCTTATTGACGAGTTTCGGGTCAATTCGTCGCGCAAAATCGGCAAGTGAGGTAAAAGTTCCTCCGGACCTTCTCACCTCTACAACGTGATCCATTGCCTGGCGACCAACACCCTTGACTGCAGCGAGTGCATAAAAAATGCTAGCTCTCTCATGATCACAGGAAAACGCCGCTTCGGAACGATTGATGTCGGGAGGTCGCACGATGATCCCAAGTCGCTGCGCTTCCTGACGGAAGATATTTAAGCGATCTGTGTTGCCAATATCGAGAGTCATCGAGGCAGCAAGAAATTCAACCGGGTAATTGGCCTTCAAATATGCAGTCTGGTAGGCGACTTGAGCATAGGCCGCAGCATGCCCCTTATTGAAGCCGTAGCCGGCAAATTTAGCCGCCTGCTCGAAGATCTGCTCGGCAATATTGGAATCTACTCCCTTTTGTTTTGCGCCTGCAACGAACCGTTCGCGATGCAATGCCATTTCAGAGGGAATCTTCTTACCCATGGCTCGTCGCAGGAGATCGGCATCACCAAGTGAATAGCCACCAAGTTCGCGTGCAATGCTCATGACATCTTCCTGATAGGTCATCACCCCATAGGTTTCCTTCAGGATTGGCTCCAGTGCAGGATGGAGGTACTCCGGCTTCTCGCGACCATTTTTACACGCAATATACTTGGGAATGGAATCCATTGGGCCTGGTCGATAGAGAGCAACCAGCGCAACCAGATCATTGATGTGATCAGGCTTCATCTTGCGCATTAGATCGCGCATGCCCTGACCTTCGAGCTGAAACACTCCCACGCTTTCGCCCCGTGCCAGCATATCGAAGGTGCGACGATCTTCAAAAGCAATAGACTGGGTATTTAGCTCAATCCCGCGTCGGGCTAAAAGTTCTTCCGCCTTGGCAATTACAGTTAGGGTCTTCAAACCTAAAAAATCGAATTTCACGAGTCCGGATTTTTCCGCGTCCTCATAATCAAATTGTGTTACCGGCATATCCGATCGGGGATCGCGATAAAGCGGAACCAACTCGTCGAGAGGTCTGTCCCCAATTACAACTCCGGCCGGATGGGTTGAAGCGTGCCTATAAAGTCCCTCTATTTTGCGTACCACATTGAAAAGGCGTACTGCCGCCGGTTCCGACTGGGCAATTTCGGAAAGCCGCGGCTCATGACTTAAGGCATCTTCAAGCGATACCGGCTTACCCGGAGGGTTAGGAATCAATTTAGCAATGCGGTCTACAAGACCAAGCGGAAGTTGTAATACACGACCGACGTCACGGACCGCTGCACGCGCCTGCAGGGATCCCAATGCCATAATATGAGCAACGCGATCCAGTCCATATTTGTGCTGGACATAGTGAACAACTTCGTCGCGACGTTCCTGACAAAAATCGATATCAAAATCCGGCATAGATATGCGTTCCGGGTTCAGAAAGCGTTCAAATAGTAACCCGAAACGCAAGGGATCGAGATTAGTAATATCCAATGACCATGCGACCAGCGAGGCGGCACCCGAACCGCGTACGCCAACAGGAATACGCTGCCCTCGCGTCCATTTCATAAAATCAGAAACGATAAGAAAATAGCCGGGAAAATCCATGCGGTTGATGATCTCAAGTTCATAAGCAAGCCGCTCGTCATACTGTTCACGGGGTGCATACAGCCCACTTTCAGTCAACCGTCTTTCTAATCCACTTTGTGCCAAACGCTTTAACTCGTCCTGTGGCGAGAGACCTGAAGCTGGCTCAAACTTTGGCAATATGGGTTTGCGCTTTTTAGGTCGAAAGGCACACCTTTGCGCTATCTCTATCGTGTTGGCGATAGCTTCGGGCAAGTCAGCAAATTGCGCACTCATTTCGGCAGGAGACTTAAACCGATGTTCTCGGGTAAGCCGTCGACGATCACTTTGCGAGACATAGGTGCTGTCAGCGATACAGAGCAAGGCATCGTGTGCCTCGTACATATCTTCACGGCCAAAATGCACATCATTGGTGGCTACAAGCGGCATGGATTTGTCATAAGCCAGATCAATCAGAAACCGCTCAGCAGTGCGCTCCTCAGCAATTCCGTGACGCTGTAGCTCGATATAAAGACGGTCATCAAATATTTCTGCGAGCTGATCCAGGATTAACGATGCCGTATCTAACTGCCCGCTAGCCAGAAGCCCGTTAAGAGGACCGCCTGAACCGCCGGTCAAAGCGATCAAGCCCTTGCCATGCTTAGCGAGCGCCGAGGCATCCACATGTGGCCATTCTCCGGGACCGCAGGTCAGATACGCAGCACTCAGTAATTTAACGAGATTGCGATAGCCGTCAGGATTTTGTGCCAGCAGGGGCAGGACGGGTGGTTTTTGACGCATGCCCAACCCGGAAATCTGAGGCGTTGGATCCAGATCCACCGAAACCAAGGCCCCGACGATAGGCTGCACGCCCTCATTGGCCAAGGTTTCGGAAGTGTCAAAAACACCGAACAGATTATTGTTGTCACAGATAGCGACCGCAGGCATGGCAAGAGAAGTGCAAAGCCTGGCGAGTTCCTTAGGACGAACAGCCCCTTCAAGGAGCGAATAGCAACTTTTGACACGTAGATGGACGAAGTTAGCGACTACCCTGCCCAATGCTTTTTCGGTCATACCGCATCCCTGCCCCTGCGCACTCCACACCTAGCCCGGGCGGGCGGTGCACGAAACGGCACATTAGCGACTTTCCACAGCCTATCGATTGTGCCCCTAACTTCCTCTCCGCCCTGACGGGCGGAGGTTGCGGCGAGACGCATCATACGGCCTGCAGCTGGTTCTTGCGTCATCGGGCTGGCTGATGTGAGCGGGAGGCACCTCTAACAGCCTGCCGCCGTGATCCGCCAGCTTGTAGTTTGGCAGGGTGTGGACAAGCATTGCCTCTTGCCACTCCACCTCGGCCCGCTGCGGCGCCACCTCGCAGCGTCGGCTGGCAAAACTGAACTTTGGCCGGGGCAATACCGGTCACGGCACGGCTCTGGCGCGAGGTTATAGACGAACTGGCACGCACCAGCGATCTGCCATGTCTGTGCTCCTGCCCAGGCGTCGGGTAGAGGCGCAACAGTGCAGCTTTGTGTTCGATCGTGAGGAAAACATACCATTAACATCGGAGTTTGCTGGGCTGAGCTCCGCTCAGGCCATTCCGATGAACCCTACAGCCGCATGAGCCAGAACGAACGTAGCAGCTATAAAGGTGATCAGCCCTGCTCCAGCGATCATGTCGGAAACCCAGATTTTCATATTGAAGGCCCTCCTTGTTGGTGGACCGAGCTAAATGTTCTTTTTTTGTTCTGTCAAGAACATAAACAGAACATTGTCGCCCATTGGGGTTGAAATTGTTGCCTGGGACCTTGTTTAGTGTATAAAGTGTGTCAAAAGGCACACTTTACACATGTCAAAGCGCTATTATCCCGCCGTAATTGAGCGGTCCGAAGGCGGAGCGATTGCCGTCTGGTTTCCGGATTTTCCGGACTGCGTAGCTGCCGCCAGCACGCAGGATATAGCAGTGCAAAAGGCGGAACACGCCCTTCAGATGACAGTCGCCAAGCAGGCCGAAGACGACAAGGCCCCGCCAACTCCCAGCAGCATGGAGACGATACCATTACCCAAGAGTAGCAATGTGATCGCCCTTGCCTTGATCGGAGTCGACCTTCCCGATCCGTCCGAGCGGGTTAATATTTATCTGCCCAGAAGCCTGTTGTCAGAGGCGGACACATATGCTGAAACCCTTGGCATGAGCCGCTCTAGCTTCTTTGGCTTGGCGATATCCATAATGCTGGGCCGCCGACCACCCCTGCCACGCGCGCCCGCGCCCTAAATCTTGCGCGACGGCTCTGCAGGAGCCCGAAGATCGCCCCCGGCGACCAAAGACCCTTCTCGCAGCACAAGCGCCCGATCCATTTTGGACGCCAGATCAAGATTATGCGTGGCTACCAGCGCCGCGAGACCCTCTGCCCGCACCATGCGCACCAGCGCGTCGAATACGCCACCGGAGGTGCGTGGATCCAAATTTCCTGTGGGCTCGTCAGCGAGGAGCAAGCGCGGCTTGTTGGCCAAAGCGCGAGCAATGGCAACGCGCTGTTGCTCACCTCCAGATAACTGGGCTGGCCGATGTTCAAGGCGAAGTGCAAGCCCCATCTCCTCCAAGAGCGCAGCGGCCCGCGCGCGCGCGTGCGGGCCACCAACTCCAGCAATACGCTGGGGGATCATCACATTTTCCAAGGCCGTGAACTCTGGCAGCAGGTGATGGGCTTGATAAACAAAACCGATGAATTCCCGACGCAAACGCGTGCGTTCACCATCGCCGAGCTGGGAGGCGGCTCGGCCGGCGATGAACACTTCACCCGCACTGGGTGTCTCTAGAAGACCCGCCATGTGCAGTAGCGAGGACTTACCCGCGCCGGAGGGCCCCACCAGAGCCACGAGTTCACCGGGACGCACTTCCAAGCTGAGATCCCGAAAGACCTCAAGTGTAACTTCCGCTTGATGGTAGATTCGGCTTACACGCTCAAGCCGAAGCATCGCCTCACTCATAGCGCAGCGCTTCCACCGGATCGAGACGAGCCGCTCGCCAAGATGGATAAAGTGTGGCGAGAAAGCTCAGAGCAAGCGCCATGCCCACCACAACGATAACCTCGCTGCGATTAATCTCCGCGGGCATCCGGCTCAAAAAATATATTTCCGGATTGAACAAATCCGTCCCAGTTAAACGAGAGAGAAAATTGCGGATGGAATTTATATTATCGCAGAATACCACCCCAACGATGAAACCGAGAAAAGTTCCAATTACGCCGACGCTGCTCCCGGCAATCAGAAAGACCCGCATAATTGCGCCGCGCGTTGCTCCCATCGTACGCAATATTGCTATATCTGCACCCTTGTCTTTCACCAGCATGATAAGCCCTGAAATGATGTTGAGTGCAGCGACAATGACAATCAACATCAAGATCAAAAACATGACATTTTTTTCAACGTTGATGGCACCAACCAGGCTTGAATTCATGTCCTGCCAAGTCAAAACACGCGTGTTTTGCCCCGCCGCCAGGCCGATCGCACCC
>JAKAVI010000368.1 GCA_021817355.1 Pseudomonadota bacterium
GCGGTCGATCTGAACAATGACAGGCGGCTGGTCACCACCTTTCTGCTGCATGCAGGCCCCCCCTGGCCCCTGGCATTTGTCTACGGCGTCCTGGTGGCGGTGCTCAGCGCGGCAGTCGTGGCGGCCTTTGCCATCAGACGGGTTGCCCGCCCGCTGTCCCAATTGACGTCGGCGGCAAGCATGGTGGCCCACGGCGGGGAGGCGCCGCGTCTGGAGGAATCTGGTCCGCAGGACATGCGTCGCGCGGCGCAGGCGTTCAACGCCATGACCGAGCAGGTCCGACGCATGCTGGAAAGCCAGCGCCAACTGCTGTCTGCGGTTGGTCATGATCTGAGAACCCCATTGACGGCCATGCGCATCTCCACTGAATTCATCGACGATGATGAGGTTCGAGAGCGTATCGAAAAAAATCTGGACGAACTGCGCGCGCTCACCGACGCCGTTTTGAGCGCGGCGCGCGGCGCAGGCTGGGAAAAGCGGCGGCGCATCGACCTCGCCGCACTCGTAGAAAGCGTCTGCGCCGACCTTGAAGACATGGGACTGGCCGTGAGCTGCCATCAACATGCGGCGATGACCGTACTGTGTCGTCCCAACGAAATCCGGCGCGCCGTGCGCAATCTGCTCGAAAATGCCGTAACCTATGGTGGCAGTGCCGAACTCAGCCTGAGTGAAGAGAACGGCATGGCTGCGGTGCGCATTGATGATCACGGTCCAGGCATCTCCCCACAGGATCTCGAGCGGGTGTTCGAGCCGTTCGTTCGCCTTGAGGATTCACGCAGCCACGAAACTGGTGGTGCCGGCCTTGGCCTGACCCTCGTCAAGACCATTGCCGAAGGCCATGGTGGCTCGATCACCCTGCAAAACCGTCCACAAGGGGGGTTGTCCGCGATCTTGCGTTTGCCTCGCGAGGCCGAAGCCGCCTAAACTTGCAGGATGCAGTTTCTGACCCTGCCCGTCGCGCGTGCCGAAGGCGCTATTTTGGTTCATGCCCAGCGCGCCGCCGGCCGCCTGTTCAAGAAGGGCCGGATACTTTCCGGCGACGACATCAACCTGCTGCGTGCCGGCGGCATCACGCAATTGACCGTCGCGCGCCTGGAAGCGGAAGACGTCGGTGAAGACGAGGCCGCGCTAAGGCTGGCGCACCTTTGCGCAGGCGAGGATATACGGATCGGAGCTGCCTTTACCGGTCGCGCCAATCTTTACGCGCAAGCGGCTGGCGTCGTCATTGTAGATGCCGCACAGATCGATGCCTTCAATAATGTCCACGAAGCTATTGCGATGGCGACACTACCACCTTTTGCGCGGGTCTCGACCCGGCAGATGCTGGCGACAATCAAGATCATTCCCTTTGCCGTGCCACAAGCAGCGCTGGACGCCGCCGCCGCCCTGCTGCAGCGCCCGCCCCTGCGGCTGGCCAGGTTTTATGCCCAGCGTGCGGCGCTGATCCTGACCCATATTGAAGCGACCAAACCCTCGCTTCTGGATAAGGCCAGAAACGCGGTCGAAGATCGTCTTCGCGCCCAGGGCAGTAGCCTCGTGCTGGAACGGCGGGTCGCCCATGAGCCGGCCGCCCTGGTTCCGGCAATCCAGGAGGCAGCACGGGCTGGCTGCGAACTTATCCTCATCTTTGGTGCCAGCGCCATCACCGATCGGCGCGACGTCATACCGTCGGCAATCGCTGAGGCGGGCGGGCGCGTGCTTCATTTTGGCATGCCTGTGGATCCGGGCAACCTGCTGTTACTGGGTGAGATGGGGTCAGCCGCTGTAATTGGCCTGCCAGGTTGCGCCATTTCACCCAAACTCAACGGCTTTGACTTCGTATTGTGGCGTCTTCTCGCCCGTCTGCCGGTAACACCGCGCGACCTGATGGGCATGGGAGTAGGCGGACTTCTGAGTGAGATTCCTCTGCGGCCACAGCCACGCGATGAAACCACGCGCATGGAAGCGCGTGCTCCCTATGTTTCAGCCTTGGTGCTGGCAGCGGGACAATCGACACGTATGGGAAAGAACAAGCTGCTTGCGCCCCTGAACGGAAAGCCTTTGATCCGTTATGCGCTCGAGGCCGCGCTCAGCAGCCAGGCCGACGAGACGATTGTGGTCACCGGTCATGACGCCGACGCTATCAAGGAGGCTATTTCCGGTCTTGATGTTCGTATCGTCCATAATCCGGATTACGCGAAGGGCATGAGCACCTCGCTACGCTGCGGACTTTCTGCAATTGGGGAGGACTGCGACGGAGCGCTCATGCTTCTGGGCGACATGCCGGGGGTGGATGCGGAACTGATTAACCGGCTGATCGCCGCCTTTGCACCTCAGGAGGGTCGGGCCATCTGTCTTGCCAGCCGGCATGGCAAGCGGGGCAATCCGGTATTATGGGCGCGCCGCTTTTTTAGCGCCATGTCCGATCTGGAGGGCGATATCGGTGCCCGCAACCTGCTTGCCGCCTACCCGGAGCTCATTGCCGAGGTCGAGGCCGGCACTGATGCGCCATTGACTGACATTGATACCCCCGAGGCCTTGGCCGCGTTCCGGAGCCGGGCATGAGCGATCCGCTCTACAAACGCAGCCTCCTGCGCCTGGCTGCAGATGCCCACGGCGCGGGCAGGCTCGCAGAGGCCGATCATCACGGGGAAGCGCATAACCCGGCCTGCGGCGATCGCGTCCGCGTGGACGTGATGCTGACGGATGGTCGCATTACAGCCCTCGCGCACGAGACCCGCGCCTGTGTCTTGGCGCAGGCGTCAGCCGCGATCCTCGGACGCGACGCCATCGGTGCCAGCAGCGCCGACGTCGTGGCCCTGCGGGCACAGCTTCTGAACATGCT